>CACZQQ010000393.1 GCA_902783355.1 uncultured bacterium | reverse complement strand
TAACACCAATGGCACACTTCATTACGACAACCTACCTCTACAGGACGCCAACGGCCTTCGACGACCTCGTCGTCACAGGCGACAGCGAGGCGCTGACGGGACTGCACTTCGCGCCGAAGGACGCGCAGGGCGCCGTCGGAAAGGCCGTCCATGCGTCCCTGCCGCCGCCGCTGCGCGAGGCGTGCCGCTGGCTTGACATCTACTTCAGCGGGCGGGCGCCGGATTTCCTGCCGCCCTACCGCCTGGAGGGAGCGACGCCCTTCCGCAGGGCGGTCTGCGAGCGCCTCCTCCACCTCCCCTTCGGCGCCACCGCGACCTACGGCGACATCGCACGGGAGATGGCCTCCCTCCTGGGCGTCGGCCGCATGTCGGCGCAGGCGGTCGGCGGCGCAGCCGGCTGGAACCCCGTCTGCCTCGTCATCCCCTGCCACCGCGTCGTGGGCGCGGGCGGCGCGCTCACAGGCTACGGCGGCGGCCTCGCCAACAAGGCGGCCCTCCTCGCCCACGAGGGCGCACGCCTCGAAATGTCTTCATAACTTGTTTATTTCCAAATAGTTAGAGCAACAATGACCACCACATTCAAAGGCAATGTCGTCGCGCCCGACGGCTTCTTCCACGGCAGCGTGACCTTCGACGAGCGGGGCATTCTGGAGATCGCGCGGGAGGGCGCGCCGCGCGACGGCGCCGACCTCGTGCTCGCGGGCTTCATCGAGATGCACGTCCACGGCACGGGCCCCTACACCGCCGAGAACGCCGACGGCGTGGCGGGCATGGCGCGCTACGCCGTCACGAAGGGGACCACACGCTTCTGCCCCACCACCGACTGCGCCCGCGACGACTTCTACCTGAAGCTCCTGCCCGACATCGCACACCTGCGCGAGAGCAACCCGCCGGGGGCGGTCATCGACAGCGTCTACATGGAGGGGCCGTGGGTCAGCCAGCAGTTCCGCGGCGGCATGCACGAGGACCTCATCCATCCGCTCACCGTGGCCGAGGCCGACCGCCTGCTGGACTGCGCGCCCGGCCTCGTCAAGATCATGGCCATCGCCCCCGAGGAGCCCGGCGCGATGGAACTCGTCCGCCATCTGGCGTCGCGCGGCATCGTGGTGACGCTGGCGCACTCCGCCTGCCCGCCCGGCCTCTTCCCGCAGGCCGTCGAGGCGGGCGTCCGCCAGATGACCCACCTCTTCGACGCCTACGCCCTGCCGACCGACGACAAGGGCGTGCGGCAGCCCGCCATCACCGACCTGGGCCTCGTCGACGACCGCGTGATGAAGGAGGTCATCATGGACGGCAGGCACGTGCCGCCGCCGCTGGTCCGCCTGGCCATCCGCGCCGCCGGATGCGGCCACATCCTCGGCATCACCGACGCGCTGCAGGGCGCGGGCATGTCCCACGTCCGCTTCCAGGACATGGGCACGTGGTACCACATCGAGGAGGAGGGCGACCTGGCCCTCGTGGAGGCCGACGGCAGCATCGTCGGCTCGTCGCTGACGATGAACATGGCCTTCTTCAACCTGGTCACCAAGTTCGGCTGCACGCCCTGCGAGGCGTCCCAAATGCTCTCCGTCAACCAGGCCCGCGTCCTGGGCCTGGCGGGGCGGACGGGCGAGCTGCGCGCCGGCCTGCGCGCCGACGTCACGCTGATGGACGCCGACTGCCGGACGGTCAAGGCGTGCCACGTCGGCGGCCGCGAGGCATTCGCGGCGTAGCGTCAGACGCCGTGCAGCCGCCGGAAGGCGTCCTGGAAGAGCTCCTTCGTCCAGGCGGCCACTTCCGCTGGATTGCGGAGGAAGGGGCGCACGTCCGCCCTCACGGCCTCCAGCTCCAGCGTCTCCAGGCGCTGCGCCAGCAGCAATTGGACGGTGGCGTCCGTCATGGGCTCCGCCGCCGTATAGTTTCCGGACTGTCTGGCCCTGGCCTCCAGATGGGCGAGACTGTATTCAGGATGCCTCCCTGCATGCCACACGAGGTCATACCAGTCGCGCCCCTTGACGCGTGTCTGGCAGTGGCGGAAGAGGGCGGCGTGCAGCTTTCCCGCCAGAAGCGTCGGCAACGTGCAGGCACGCACGGCGAAAGGGATTGGCTGGTAGATGTAGCGCATTTCCGACATCCGGCGGCCCATATTTGATTGAAAATCCATATGGATTTTCCATACAGATTGCGGCTTTTCTGCGGGGGGGGAAGAGGCGCGGTGTACGCCGCCAAATCGCGTCGCGGCGTTATCTTAAGCGGAAATCCGCGACAACCCACCTGCCATTCAGGAGAACCCCCATGCGACCCCACATCCGGCCCTTCGTCCTCCTCGCCTGCGCGCTGCTGCTGGCCAGCGGCTGC
>CACZQQ010000392.1 GCA_902783355.1 uncultured bacterium | reverse complement strand
GTCGCCCTCACGGTGGACGCCGAACGGCTCTGGCTGCGGCTGGAGGCGGAGGAGCCCAACATGGCGGAGCGCAAGCGGAATTGCACGCGACGTGACGACCCCGTCTGGGAGGACGACTGCTTCGAAATCCATCTGCTCTGTGAAGGCACCGACGGGCCGGAGGAGGGCTACCAGTTCATCGTCAACAGCCGCGGCACACTGTGGGACGGACACCGCCTCAAGACACATGCCGACGACAAGTGGAACGCGGAAGGCGCCCATGTGGAGATTACAGAGACACCATCCAGCTGGATTGTTGTTATCTCTGTGCCATGGAGAGAGTTAGGACTATCCGAGCCGCCTGCGGCGCCATGGCGGGCCAATTTCTACCGCACGCGCTTTGCCGGCGGCGCCGCCGAGCTCATGGCCTGGTCGCCCCTTCGCGTCAACCAGTACTATTTCCCAAAGGATTTTGGATGGATAAAATGGCAATGAAACTGCTGCTGAACATTGTGATGACGGCCTTCTTCTGTCTACCTGCCGCCGAATGGCAAGGCGTCGGCGCCGCCTTGCCTGAAGCCACCCTGCGCATTCGTCAGATTGACAATCCGGATCAGATCGGCGACATCTACATCATTCAGGCCCCCGACGGCACCACGACGTTGGTGGACACAGGATGCGCGAATACCGCCGAGGATGTCCTGCTTCCTGCGCTGCAGCAATTTGGCGTCAAGCGCATCGCACAGGTCATCATCAGCCACCAGCACGACGACCACATCGGCGGGCTGCCCGCCCTCTTGGCCGACCCTGAAATCGAAATCGACCAGATCCTATGGTCACCCATTCCGCCCGAGACGATGGCGCGCCTTGCGCCTGCCGAGTACAGGCACGAATTGCCTTATTCCACAGCCGCGCAAGCACTTGCCGCGCGCCGTGGCGTGCCCTTCCGTGCCGTGCATGTGGGCGAGGTGTTGAATTTTGGGGAGGGCGTCAACGCGACCGTGCTCGCCATTGCACGGCCGGACGTCGACGTCCCCAGCTACGTCAACAACAATTCAATTGTCTTCCGTCTGCAATACGGCGATTTCTCCATGCTCTTCACTGGCGATCAATGCTACGAAGAGGAGGAGTGGCTGCTGGAAACAGGCGCGCAGGTCGTCTCGGACATTCTCAAAATCGGCCATCATGGCGGCAACCGCTCCACCAGCGCCAGGTTCTTGGATGCCGTGCGGCCCAAGGTGGCGGTGACCACCACGCCCGCCTGGGTGGCGACCATGCCCATGCCCGCCGAAGTGACGGCCATGCTGCAGGCGCGCCGCATCCCCTACTTCCGCAGTTGGGAATATGGCACGCTGACCATCTGCTCCGACGGGAAGCGCTTCCGCATCGTCCTGAAATAGGCAACACGAGATCATATCATGTTCAACGGCAATTACATGAGTCTTGTCGACTGGATTATTCTGGTCGTGCCGGTCGTCTTCGTGATGGGAATGGGCTTCCGCTCGCGCCGCTACATCCGCGGCGTCTCGGACTATCTGGCATGCGGGCGCGTCTGCGGCCGCTACGTGCTGTGCATGGGCGACGTGGCCAACGCGCTCTCCATCATCGGCCTGGTCACCTACATTGAAGTAAGATACACCACGGGCTTCGCATTGAACTTCTGGAACGGCCTGCTGCTGCCGCTTGGCGTGGTGCTTACCCTGACCGGCTACTGCACCTACCGCTTCCGCGAGACGCGCGCGATGTCGCTCGGCCAGTTCCTCGAGATGCGCTACAGCCGCCCGCTGCGCATCTTCGCGGCAGGCTTGCGGTCGCTGGCGGAGATGCTGGCCAACATGATCATGCCTGCCGTCGCCGCCCGCTTCTTCATCCAGATGCTCAACCTGCCTTCGCATATACAACTATTTGGACTGCAAATAGTCACATTTGACTTTCTGATGCTGCTCTTCCTGACGCTGGCCATCACGCTCATCTGCCTCGGCGGCACGTTGGCGCTTGTGGTGACCGACACCATCCAAGGCATGATTCTCTATCCGCTGCTGGTCTGCTTCATCATCTTCCTCCTGTGCCGCTTTTCGTGGAGCGGCGAAATCATTCCCGTGATGACCGACCGCGCGGCCGGCGAGAACTTCCTCAATCCGATGGATGTCTCCAAGCTGCGCGACTTCAACTTCTTCTCCATGATCGTCGTCGTTGGCTTCAACAACGTCTTCCATGCCGCCACGTGGATCGGCCACGGCGCCTCCTGCGCCGCCAAGTCCGCCCACGAGCAGAAGATGGCGCAGCTCTTCGGGCAGTGGCACAACGCCACCGCAAGCGTACTGTACCTATTGATAGCGGTCTGCCTCCTCGCCTTCCTCAACCACAGGCACTTCGCCAACGAAGCCAACGCGGTGCGGCAGGCGCTGGCCACCCGCGCCGTCGACGAAGTCGTCAAGGACGCGGGCACGCGGACGCGCCTCCACGGGACCATCGCCGCCATGCAGCCCATCGTCCACGAAATCGGCGTGGACGCGCCGCTCTCCCGCGAGTCCAATCCCGACACGCAGTTCCTGGAGCGGCTCCATACCGCCCTCAAGGAGGAGGAGCGACAGCGCGTGCTGGGCATGGCGACGGCATTACAGACGGAGGAGGAGACGCGCCATGCGCTCATCGACGCGGAGGGCCGTGCCAACGACCAGTTCCAGCAGTGCCGCACCCTCTTCACACAGCTCAATCTCTCCGCCACCATGCGCGCCCTCCTGCCCGGCGGCCTCTTCGGCGCCTTTTGCCTCCTCCTCTTCCTCGCCATGCTCTCCACCGACGACACGCGCATCTTCAGCGCGACCCTCACCATCGCGCAGGACTGCATCCTC
>CACZQQ010000391.1 GCA_902783355.1 uncultured bacterium | reverse complement strand
GGCTCGTCCGGCAGCTTGTAGGTGTCTTCGCAGTAGAGCAGGGCGTAGTTGTAGCCCATGAGGGCCAGGCGGGTCAGCCATTGCTGGAAGTGCTTGAAGTGGGGGACGCTGTCGCGGCTGCAGTCGATCATGACGCCCAGGCGGCCGAACGGGGTCGTCTCGTCGGCGTTCAGGCCGCCCAGCGCGGTCCCGACGCCGCGCAGCGCCATCGCCAGCGAGGAGTATTCGATGGCGACCGTGTTGCCCATGCGCCTGACGCGGCAGACGTCGCGCCCCTCCTCCTGCGCGACCTTCCGGAAGGCGAGCGTCCGGCCGATGGCGACGTCCTCTGCGATCTGCGGGAAGGTCGCCGTGACGGCCCGCAATGCGGCCGCCAGTCTCTCGGGGACATCGGCGGAGGACCAGTTGAAGCGCTGGATGTTGACTTGCGTAATCATGGAGCGGCTCCTATTTGTCGAGGAGGATGAGGAGGTATTCGCCCGGGCGGGCCGTGTAGGTGCCGTCGCCGTTGGGCTCGAGGGCGTGCGCGCCGTTGAAGGAGAGGATTTCCGTGTGCGGGAGCGTCACGACGGCGGTGGTGTTGCTCGGCACGAAGAAGTGCCAGGTGAGGGTCTTTTCCGTGTCGTTGCGGTCCCAGGCGGAGACGATAGGGCCGCGGGGCGAGTTGAAGAAGGTGTCGGCGTGGTCGAGATGCGCATCGGGCTTCGGGGCGAGGGCGAAGCGTTTGAAGCCGACCGCGTCCGGCGCCTCGATGGGGCGGATGCCCGCGATGGTCTCGTAGAACCATTCGGCGACCGCGCCGTAGGCGTAGTGGTTGAAGGAGTTCATGCCGACGTCGCCGAAGCCGTCCTTCTTGGTGTAGCTGTTCCAGCGCTCCCACATGGTGGTGGCGCCCTGCGTGACGGGATAGAGCCAGCTGGGGTAGGTCGTCTGGAGGAGGAGGTCGTAGGCGGTGTCGAGCTGGCCGAAGCGCGTCAGGACGGGCAGGAGGAGCGGCGTGCCGAGGAAGCCCGTGGAGAGATGCAGCTTCTGGGTGACGCGGATGTCCTCCACCAGCGCCTTCACAGTCGGCTCCACCAGCGCCTCCGGCAGCAGGTCGAAGTGCAGCGCCAGCAGGTAGGCGCACTGCGTGTGCTCCTTGACGCCCTGCTTGTCCACGAAATGCCTCTGGAAGGCCTCTCTTATATTATTGTACTGTACAAGGGCGGTCTTGGCGGCGGCCTTCTTGCCGATGACGGTGGCGATGCGGGAGAGCAGCCGCGCCATGCCCGCCATGTAGGCGGTCGCGATGTACTCCTTGCTGGTGGTCACGTTGATATTCAGCCAGTCGCCGTAGGTGCATGTCTTGCCGACGAGCTCCTTGCCGGCGGCCTTCAGCTGCGAATCCAGATGCGCGCGCATCCCCTTGAAGCCCTGCTCCAGCAGGCGCGTGTCGCCGTATTTGACATAGAGGGTCCAGGGGACGATGAGGCCGGCGTCCCCCCAGCCGGTCGTGCCCTTGCCGGTGGCGAAGCAGGGGAAGTGCTGCGGCATGATGTCGGGGTAGAAGCCGAGTTCCTCCGCGTATTTGTTCATGTCGCCCAGCCATTTGGTGTAGAAGGCGCCGGCGGCGACGTTGTAGGTGGCGACGTTGCAGAAGACCTGCGTGTCGCCTGTCCAGCCGAAGCGTTCGTCGCGCTGCGGACAGTCGGTGGGCACGTCGAGGAAGTTGGAGCGCAGGCCCCAGCCCGTGTTCTCGTAGAGCGCGTTGACGAGGTCGTCGGAGCAGTTGAAGAAGCCGGTCCGTTGCAGGTCGCTGGAGAGGACGGCGGCCTCGACGGAGGCGGCCGTCATGCGGCCCGGCCAGCCTGTGATTTCGAGGTAGCGGAAGCCGAAGAAGGTGAAATGCGGCTGGTACTCTTCCGCGTCGCCGCCCTTGCAGACGTAGGTGGTCGTGGCGCGGGCGCTGCGCAGGTTGTCGGTATAGAGGGAGCCGTCCTTGTTGAGCATCTCGCCGTGGCGGACGGTGATGGCGCAGCCACGGGGTGCCTTGCGCAGATGCAGGATCTCGCGTCCTGTCAGGTTCTGCCCGAAGTCCAGCAGATGGACATTGCCGCGCTTCGTGATGGAGACGAGGCGGCGCGTCTGCAGGACGCGCGTCAGGGCGCCCGCGTTCCACACGACGGGCGTGTCGCATTCGGTCTCTATGGAGGCCGCCCATGTGGAGGCGTTCAGCGGGTCGTCCAGATAGGCCATCGAGCGTTCCGCCTCGTAGAACTCGCCGTCGTAGATGTCGCTGAAGCGGAGGGGGCCGGAGAAGTTGCAGCGGAAGGAGGCGTCCGTCCCGAGCGTCTGGACATGTCCGTCGGCGAAGACGATGCGGAGCAGGGCCATGAGGGAGGGCGGCTGCGGGAAGAGCTTCCTGCCCTGGTTCCAGATGGTGGCGATGCGTCCGCTGTGCCAGCCTGGAGCCAGCGTCAGATTCAGCCTGTTCTCGCCGCGCTTGAGAAGTGCTGTGATGTCAAAGCACTGGTATTGAACGCGATAGAAGTAGTCCGTCCAGCCGGGCAGCATCTGCGCGTCGGTGACTGCCTGTCCGTTCAGAAGCGCCTCGTAGCAGCCGAAGGCGGTGCCGTAGAAGCGGGCGCTCTTGACGCGGCCATGGCCGCTTTCCAGGGAGAAGCACTTGTCGAAAATGGGGCAGATCATGCCGTTGCCGTCCAGCAGGCGGGAGCGGATCCACTTGGCCGGCCATGGCGTCCCCATGAAGCCGGTCTCGAACCACGCCTCTTCATCGCTCCACGCGGTCTCCTCCCCCGCGTCGCCTTTGGCGCGGACGCGCCACGCGTAGCGCGTGAAGGGTTGCAGCGCCGGCCCCTCGTAGGGGATCAGCAGCGTCTCGCCCTCCTTGACCCAGCCGCTGTCCCAGTAGGTCTTGCCGTCCGGCGACAGGACCTGGAGCTGGCGCTCCGTCTGGGAGTCGACGTTGGAAAGGAGATAGGAGAAGCGCGGTCTTGGTTCGTCAATGCCCAGCGGATTTGTCTTGTATTCGACTTGCAGACCGTAGATGGCAGGTGTTCTGCTGTGGTCGTGCCTGTGGGCGCGATGCGGAAGGGAGATGTCTTTCATGGGGTCCTATTTGTATTTAACTTATTGGTATGCAAAAAGTTATGCTTTATATTCCCCTTTTGTCTCGGGGATTCTGAGGGCGGCGGCGAGGGCGCCGATGGCCAGGAGCGCCATGCAGGCGAAGGCGGTCATGTAGGCGCTGGGCGAGTAGGAGGCGGTCTCCGCCGGCCTGGGGAAGCATTTCAGGCAGAGGCCGACGATGGTCGTCAGCACGGGCACCATCAAGTAGGTGAAGGTGTTGTTGAAGCTGGGGGCCAGGGCAACGACGTCCCGCGAGTTGAGTTCCTGCAGGAGAAGGATGTTGAGGGCGGGGCAGCTGGAGGAGGCCGCGAAGAGGGTGTAGGCCGCTGCGAAGAAGAAGGGCGGCAGGTGGAAGGCGGTGGCGGCCAGCAGGGTGAGGCTGGCCGTGAGGCTGGCGACGGGGCAGCAGATCAGCAGGGGCTTGCGCCTGTGTCCCATGAGGCGGCAGAGCGGCCCGCAGAGAAGCACGCCCGCCACGCAGACGATCGTGCCGGCGAAGATGACGGCGGAGGCGGCCGTCGCCGAGAAGCCCGCGAAGTCCTGGAGGAACTTCATGCCGAAGACGGATTGCAGGACGAAGTAGTTGGCGTAGATGAGGACGTAGGAGAGGGTTACGTGCCAGCTGTGCGGATTGCGCAGGATCTTCAGCAGGGGGCGCAGGGAGAGCGGGGCCTCGCGGGCGGGCGGCGGCGGGTTGCGCAGCGAGATGGCCTGGAAGAGCGCGTAGGCGAGGGCGGTCAGCAGGCCGATGGTGACAAGGACGGTGCGCCACGGGAAATGCTCGCAGAGCCATGCGAAGGGAAGCGTCGCGAAGAGGCCGCCCATGTAGGCGGAGGCGTAGATGATGCCCAGCACCGTGGGGTAGTTCTTTCGTTCGAAGCAGCGCGCCGCCTCCGCCAGCAGGCTCAGGAAGACGGTGCCCGAGCCGAGCCCCGTCAGCGCGCGCGCCAGATAGAGGAGGAAGGGGTTCCGCACGCAGGGGAAGAGGAGCGAGCCGGCGACCAGCAGGAGGCCGCCGACGCGGATGAGCCGCACGCCGCCGTACTTGTCCGCCAGCATCCCCACGAAGAGCTGCGAGACGGCGTAGACCCAGATGTAGAACGAGCTGACGAGCGAGATCTGGACGGCGTCCAGTCCGGCCTCCTGCAGCCGGCCGAAAATGGTGCCGGGGATGCCGGAGCGCTGGAAGAAGCTGGCCGAGTAGATGAAGAGCAGCGGCACGAAGAGGAGGACCGCCGTGCGGAGGCTGGGACGGGTTGTGGTATCGTCTGAAGGCATGAAGGGCCTCAAGTCGGGTGGATGACGCGCGGGTCGCGGCGGGCTTCTTCGGAAAGGACGGCGGCGTGGCCCAGGCAGAGCAGGGCGGTTGTCGGTGGACACCGTGCCAGAAAGGCTGTGGTGACAACTCCATGCAATGCAAGTGGAAGAGGTATCTCAGGCGGTGCCGTGACCACGAGCAGGCCGACGGCGGCGAGGCTCTCAATCGGCAGGTAGGCCTCGAGCCCTTCGCCTGTCAGGGGGCAGCCGCCCATGCCGTTGCCCCACAGCGCGAAGAATTCGCCGCTCATGTCGGCGGCCTCCTCGCTGGCGGCGGCCGGATCGCAGACAAGGACGCGCGCCGCGCCCGCCTCGACGGCCAGGGCGCGCACCTCCTCGCACAGCGCTCCGGCGCCGATGAGACCGACAAGCTGCCCCGCCCGCAAATGCGACAACAAGAGTTTTTTCGCGGAATCGCGCATGATGGGCTTAATGTATTGTGTTTTTTGCGGGCAGGGGCTTGTTTTTTGAGCAAAAGTCAATTAAAATAGAGAGAAAGCCTATGCGGCGGCGTGCACGGCCGCGGGCGGACACTCAGGACGGTGGGCGGAAGAAAGTTGCCGTGCAAGCCCGTCAGGCACGCCGTCCTGTGCGGACGGCTGCGGCCGCCCCTAAAAAAGGGCGCCCAGCCTTGACAAACCTTCACAGCGTGCTATATTCTCTTTGTCCGACAAAGAAAACCCTTTTGTCAAACAAGCCTTCCATGAACCTGACAGAGCATCTCCGCAGTTACCTGATGTCGGCCCTGGTGCCCGGCAAGCACCTGACGGAGACGGAGCTGGCGGCGCACTTCCACGTGTGCCGCGCCTCCGTCCGCGAGGCGCTCAAGGCGCTGGAGGGGGAGGGGCTCATCGACCGCTGCCGTAGCCGCGGCATCAGCCTCCACCAGTTTTCGCTGCGCGACATCAACGAGATCTACGACCTGCGCGCGGCGCTGGAGGGCTTCGCCTGCGGCCGCGCCTGCCAGATCGTCTCGTCGCGCCAGCTGGACGAGCTGTCGCAGCTGGCGGGGGAATACCAGCAGCTGCTGCGCATGACGCAGGAGACGCAGGACAGCCGCCGCGCCTCCGAGTGCGACGCGCGCTTCCACGGGATGCTCATCAACATCGCGGGCAACCGGCACCTGCAGGAGTTTCTGGAAAACATCGCGCTGATGCGCAAGTCCTTCAGCTTCTACGCCCCCAACTACCGCCGCAACCGCAGTGCCGAAAGCACCCCCTTCGGGCACTGCGAGATCGTGGAGGCCATGCGGAAGGCGGACGCCGCGCTGGCGGAGCGCCTGATGCGCGAGCACGTCCTGTGGGCGAAACGCCATCTTCTTGAGGAAATCAACCTGTAACGGGGAGACCACCATGCACAAACGAATGTTCTTTGCAATCTGCCTGCTGGCGGCTGCGCTGGCGGCTTTCGGAAACGACCTGCAATGGCCCTCGGAGGCATATGCCATCTGGGGGCTCCGGAAGGACTTCCCGCCGCAGACGGCGGTGGTCTCGTGGTCCGACTGGCTCGTCTTCTTCAACGCCAACAACCGCGAGCCGGGCGTCCGCATGGTCCTCAACGAGATGGCGGCCAGCGGCATCCGCACGGTCTGGTGGCGCACCTTCGGCGGCGGGCACGCCCTCTACGCCAGCCAGGTGGACGGCGTGACGACGGGCAACTACGCGGGGCAGGGCGCGGACTACAGCACCTTCAACTCCCTGGCGGAGGCCGTCAGCTACGCCCACAAGCTGGGCATCAAGGTCTATGCGTGGTACACGCCGCTGGAGGAGGCGCACGGCTGGTCCAAGAACGTGCGCAGCGTCTACACGGACGCGCACCCCGAGCTGACCGACTACGACTATGCGGGCAACCCCATGGCGACCCCCAGCATGTACTATCCCGTCTACCGCGCCTACAAGCTGGCGCTGGGCAAGGAGATGCTTGAGACAGGCGTGGACGGCATGGTCATCGACTTCGAACGGCAGGGCGCGCC
>CACZQQ010000390.1 GCA_902783355.1 uncultured bacterium | reverse complement strand
GTCCTCTGCCAGCTCCTGCGCGGGCACGGCTGCGCCGTCGATGCGGACACGTTGCCGCTCACCGTCGCGGGGCGGCTGACGGGCGGTTCCTTCCGTCTGCCGGGCGACATCAGCTCCCAATACATCACGGGGCTGCTCATGGCGTTGCCGCTGACGCAGGACGGTGGTTCAATTGTTCTTACAACTTCTTTGCAATCAATAGATTACGTCAATATGACATTGCAGGTGCTGTCGCGCTTCGGCATCGCGGCCGATGAGACGGCCGACGGCTGGCGCGTCGCGGGCGGACAGCGCTACCATTCCCCTCGCGAGGTCGTCGTGGAAGGGGACTGGTCGAACGCGGCGGTGCTTCTGGCGGCGGGCGCCGTCGGCCCGCGCCCTGTGCGCGTCACGGGCCTTGACTTGACTTCGCGGCAGGGGGACAGGCGCATCGCGGAATTGCTGTCGCGCTTCGGCGCGAAGGTCGCGCAGGACGGCGACGCCGTCACCGTCTCTCCCGCGCCCCTGCACGGCATCGACGTGGACATGGCGGACATTCCGGATCTGCTGCCCGTGCTGGCGGCCGTGGCCGCCTTCGCCGACGGGACGACGCGGCTCTTCAACGCGGCGCGCGTCCGCCTCAAGGAGTGCGACCGCGTCGCCGCCATGGCCGACATGCTCAATCAGTTGGGCGGCAAGGTGATGGAGCAACCGGACGGGCTTGAGGTCGTTGGCGGGGCCGCCCTGCACGGGGGCGCGGTCTCCGTCTGCAACGACCACCGCCTGGTCATGGCGGGTTCGCTGCTCTCCCTTGGCGCGCAGGCGCCCGTCGCGATGGACGCGCCGCAGGCCGTCGCCAAATCCTACCCCGTTTTTTTCACAGACTGGAAACGCATAACGGAGTGACACCTATGGATCTTTCTGAACACCGCAGCCGGATAGACGCCATCGACGCGCAGATGCTCTCTCTCTTCAAGGAGCGCATGGCGATTTCGGAGGAGATTGCGAAGGAGAAGCTGGCGGCGGGCAAGCCCGTGCTCGTGCCGCAGCGCGAGCGCGAGGTCCTGCTGCACGCGGCGGAGGCCGCCGGACCGCAGCTGGCCAACGAGGCGCGCATGCTCTTCAGCACAGTCATGGCCCTCTCGCGCAGCGTGCAGGAGCGCTTCATGGCCGCCGGACGCAAGAACGGCCTCGCCGACGCCATCCGCAAGGCCCTGGAGAGCTCGCCGGAGACGCTGCCCGACATGCCGACCGTCGCCTGCTGCGGGCTGGAGGGCTCCTTCGCCTTCCAGGCCGCCGACAAGGCGCTCTCGAACCCGCGCATCAGCGGCATGAAGAACTTCGACGCCGTGGCGCTGGCCGTCGACAAGGGCCTCTGCCAATACGGCATCCTCCCCATCGAGAACAGCTCCTTCGGCACCGTCAAGGAGGTCTACGACCTCTTGGGCAAATACCACTTCTCCATCGTGAAGGCGCTGCGGCTGCACGTGCGCCACTGCCTGTTGGCCAGGCCGGGCACGCGGCTGGAGGACGTCAAGGAGATCGTCACCCACGCGCAGGCGGCGGGGCAGTGCCGCGACTATCTGCGGACGGAGCTCAAGGGCGTCCACGTGACCACGGGCCTGAACACGGCGGTGGCCGCCAAGATGGTGGGGGAGGGCGACAGGCGCGACCTGGCCGCCATCGCCTCGCGGGAATGCGCCGCCCTCTACGGGCTGGAGGTGCTCAAGGAGGACATCCAGGACCACGACAACAACTATACGCGCTTCATCTGCATCACGCGCGACCTCTGCATCTGCCCGGGGGCCAACCGCATCAGCCTCATGCTGCGGCTGCCGCACCGCGTCGGCTCGCTGTCGCTGCTCATCTCGCGCTTCGCCGCCCTCGGCCTCAACCTGACCAAGCTGGAGAGCGTGCCGCTGCCGGGCAGCGACTTCGAGTTCAGCTTCTACTTCGACTTCGAGGCCTCCGTGCGGACGCCCGGCGTCATCGACCTGCTGGCGGAACTCTCCGCCTCCACGGAGCACTTCGTCTTCCTGGGCAACTATATCGAGACCGCGCCCTGATACGACACCCCCCGCCGCCGGCACAGGACAAGATGGCGCCTGCGGCGCGAGGGCCTTTTCTGCGCGTTCCCCCGGGTTTGCGGCCTGCGGCCGCCGCACCCGGGGCTAACCTATGTGTCACCCCTGACGGGGTGGTGCAAGCCGCGGGAACGGAGAAAAGATCAGCGGCTAGTACGTCGTGTTGACGCCGTTGACGTTGAAGTGGGTGATCGTGTTGCCGGATTCGGCCTTGACCTCGAGCGGGGTCATGGACTGGACATGGCCGTCGCTCCAGCCGACGTTGAGGCGGCCGCCGTGGCGGGGATCCGCGGCGGAGGTGGCGTTGCCCCAGTCGAAGATCTGGTTGCCGCCGGCGACGGAGGTGTCGGCGATGTACATGACGGACTTCTTCAGCAGGGCGAAGTTGATGCACGCGGTGCCGGTGCTCGCGCAGCCGAAGGGGGTGAAGATGGCGCCCGTGCCGTAGTAGGTCTGCCAGGGGGAGGTTCCGCGCGGCATGCCAAAGACGAACTGGTTGACGCCGGTGGAGGTGTAGTCGATGGGGCCGGAGGGGCAGGTGACCGTCTTCTGGTAGGAGGGCCACGCCTTGAGGATGCCGACGGTGGACAGCGTGTCGTGCCACATGCGCCATGCCCAGGTGCCGTAGCCATGGGCGTTGACGTCGTAGCGCTGGATGCCGGCGCATGTCGCGCAACCGTCGGTGCGCGTGATATAGACCTGGTTGTAGTCGTTGGCATAGATCGCCACGTCCAGGGCAATGGTCTTCATGTTGTTGACGCAGGAGATGGCGCGGGCCTTTTCGCGGGCCTTCGCCAGCGCCGGCAGCAGCATAGCCGCCAGAATCGCGATGATGGCAATGACGACCAGAAGCTCGATGAGGGTGAAGTGCTTTTTCATGCTGTTTCCTTTGTTTGAATTTGTTTTGGAAGAAGGGAATGACTGAGGAACGGGATGGGAGGCGACATCACATACTATAAATCAAACTCCGCGCAAAAACAAGGGGCGCCTGCTTTTTTAGGGGGAAAAATTATGCCGTTGACTTGCCTTGCCTAGCAAGAACATTCCCTTTAGGCCACAAAATACACAGAATACACAAAAAGGGCTTTTTTCAAGCATATTCCGTGTCCTATCCGCTTCGGGAAAAGGCTCTTGAGTATTTTGTGTGTTTTGTGGAAGACTAAAACAG
>CACZQQ010000389.1 GCA_902783355.1 uncultured bacterium | reverse complement strand
CCTGCTGGACGCCGACGGCAACCCGCTGGAGGGCTTCACGAAGGCCCTCGGGCCGATGGACGCCATCGATGCGCCCGTCTTCGACACGCTGCCGCAAGCCCCCTTCAAGGTGAAGCTGACCATGAAGAGGGCTACGCTCTATACGCTGAACTTCAATTAGTTATAAACGACGGGGCTTTGGCTTCCCCCCTGCGCCTTTGGTGCCGCAGGGCTTTTCGCCCTGCGCACCTCTCTGCGCCTTCGGCGCACTCAAAGCCCCATCTTGTTGCGCATGTTTTCAATGCTGCGCTGGAGGCTTTCGAAGGGATCCATCTCGCCGCTGTCGCGTTCGACCGCGTACCACTGGACGCCGGCGTAGCGGCAGGCCTGGATGATGCGCGGCCAGTTGAGGGCGCCGTCGCCGATCTCGCACATCGTGTAGGTGGCCTTGTCCTGATTGAGCTGGATGTCCTTGAAATGCACCAGCGGAATCCTGTGGGCGACCTTTTCGATGTAGGCGGCGGGGTCGGCGCCGCCGCGCGCGACCCAGTGCGTGTCGATCTCCATCCAGATGTCGGGATTCAGGTTGGCGATGAGGTAGTCGATGGGGCGGATGCCCTCCGCGTTGAGGAACTCCTGATGGTGGTTGTGGTAGCCGATGATGACGCCGCTGCCGGCGTACTTCTGCGCGACCGCGTTGTAGCGCGTCACGAACTCCTCCCACACGTTGCGGTGCCATGGCTCCTTGACGAAGTAGCCGCCGATGGCGACGAGGCGGCACCCCCACAGCAGCTGCCGCTCGATGACCTTTTCAGGAGAGCCCTCCATCTCCTCCAGGCTAATGTGGGTGGCGGCGCACTTGAGGCCCTCGCCGTCCAGAATCCGCTTCATCTCCATGTTGTCGATGGGGCCCATGCCAGAGAGCTGGACGCCGTCGTAGCCCATCTTCTTGACGCGGGCGCAGCTGGCGGCGATGCCCGCCGGCGTCTTGCAGTAATCCCGCAGGGTGAACATCTGTGCAGCGATGAGTGCCATGGTCGTCTCCTCTGTTTCTATTATTAATTATTGTACGCGCGCGCGTACGCGCGAAGGGTGTTTGAGAAGTGCTGGTATTGCGCGAATTTGTCGTGGTAGAGGGCCGCGCGGGCGGCGTCCGGCTCGATGGTGCGTGTGACGGAGGGCGGCGGCATGGTCCGCCCCGTGAGGGCGCGCAGCGCCAGCGAGGCCGCGCCGCGGCAGCCCGCTTCGTCCACCTCGATGGTCTGTATGGGCAGGTTGAGGACGTCGGCGCGCAGCTGCACCATGGCCGTGCTGCGGAAGCCGCCGCCTGTGGCGACGAGGCGCGACATCTTCAGGCCGCTCTGCGTCAACAGCTCGAAGTTGAGCTTCATCTCAAGCGCGATGCCCTCCTCCAGCGCCTTCAGGATGGTGCCGCGCGGCGTGCCGAGGCGCCAGCCGTAGAGGCAGCCGGGCGTCACTTCGTCGAAGTAGGGCGTGCCCGACGGCGTGAAGTAGGGCAGGGCGAGCAGGCTTGTCGGCTCAGGCGGCATCTCCGCGATGAGCGCGCCGTGGTCGCCCTGCAGGTCAGGCGCGAGCGTCTTGATGAAGTATTCAAGCAAGTTGCTGCCTGTCAAGGAGTAGGCGACGGAGGCATAGCGGCCCTCTTCGGCGAAGTCGTAGGTGCACAGGTTGTTCTTGCAGAGCGTCTCCGAGAAGACGGGCCTGTCGAAGATGGGGACGAAGCACTCCACGCTGCCGGCCGCGTACATCGCGGTGCCAGGCGTCGTCGCGCCGCAGCCGTAGGCGCCGACGATCTGGTCGTGGCCGCCGCAGACGAGTTTCACGGCGGGCGACATCCCGAGGCGCGCCGCCACCTCAGGCAGCAGCGTGCCCGTCACCGTGCCCGACGGCAGCGCTTCCGCGAAGCGGTTCGCCGTCAGCCCGAGCGCCGAAAGGATCTCGTCGCTCCACGCATGTTTTGTCACGTCGAAGAGCATGGTGCGTCCGGCCTCGGGCCATCCCATGCAGGGGCGGCCGCCCAGGGCGTTGGAGAGCAGGTCCTCGAAGCAGAGGAACTTGGCGGCCTTGGCGTAGAGTTCGGGGCTGCGCCGCTTCATGTAGAGCAGCTTGGCCAGCGAGAACATGGCGGAGGGCGTGTGCCCCGTGAGGCGGTAGAGACGCTCCAGCCCGAATTCGCGCGTGAAGTCGGCCATGTCCGCCGCCGCGCGCGAGTCGCCCGAAATCATCGCGGGCGCGAGAATCCGCCCGTCGGAGGAGAGCGCGGAGAAGGCCTCGCCCTGGCTGGAGAAGCTGATGGCCTCCACAGGGTCGCTGCCGCGCGTCGCCTCCGCGACGGAGGAGAGCACCTTGAAGGCCGCCTCCAGCACCGCATTGCCGTCCAGTTCCATCGCGTTGGGCTCGGGGACGGTGTATTGGTAGCGCGCGTGGGCGGAGGCCAGTTGCGTGCCGTCCGCGCGGAAGGCGACGGCCTTGACGCCGCTCGAACCGATGTCGATTCCGAGGTAACTCATTGGTATTCAATAAGTTAGATAACAGTCTGCTGGTAGCCGAGGTAGCGCGTGAAGGCTTCGTCGATGGCCTTCTTCCAGAAGCCGGGGGTCGCGCCGACATGGTGGCGGTAGCCGCCGTAGCCGATGGCGTTCAGCTTGGCCTGGAGGCCGGGGATGCGCGCCGCGCCGCCGCAGCCGAAGAAGCCCTCGCCCACGGGGCGGTCGTCGAACTTGCCCTCGCCGGAGTAGAAGCAGAGCTTGCCGTCCTTGGTGGTCATGCTCGTGAAGGTGAAGTCCATGGGGCGGATGCGGCCGACGTTGCAGCCGTAGCCGCAGCCCGCGCCGAGCGACTTGGCGAACATGGCGTGGTCGATGACCTGCCCCTTGGCGGCCATGAGGCTCTGGGCGATGGAGCCGCAGTGGAAGAGGATGCAGCTCTCGGGGTCGCCCGGATAGTTGTTGTTCCAGTCCAGGCAGGCGGGGGCCTCCCCGGAGGCCGCGCGGAGGGCGAGCATGGTGAGGGCGTT
>CACZQQ010000388.1 GCA_902783355.1 uncultured bacterium | reverse complement strand
CCGCCTCAAGGCGCCCTCAAGGTCTTCCAGTCGTCCGACCTCCTCTCCGGGCACCATGTAGCCAGCCGCGATGGTGCGGAAATCGGGATAGGGGCGGCCTGCCTGCGGCACATGCAGGTCCGTGTTGGCGTGCACGCCGTGGAAGAAGCGCTCCTCCCACTGCGAGACCATCCCCAGGCGCTGGTTGTTGACGATGACGATCTTGACGGGCAGCCTCTCGGCGAAGAGGACCGCCAGCTCCTGGATGTTCATCTGGAAGGCGCCGTCGCCGTCCACCAGCACGACAGGGCGCCGCTGGCTGCGCGGGCGTTCGCCCATGGCCACCGCCGCGCCTGCCGCCGCCGGAAGCCCGAAGCCCATCGCGCCGAGCCCGCCGGAGGTCAAAAACTGCCGCGGCTCGCTGAAATTGTAGAACTGGGCCGCCCACATCTGGTGCTGTCCGACGCCTGTGACGACCATGGCGCGGCCGCGCGTGAGCCTGTGCAGCGCGCCGACGACCGCCTTGCCGGTCAGTTCGCCCGCCTCGCTGGGCATGGTCTCCTCGAAGGGATGGCTCGCGCGCCATTCGCGCACCTGCGCCCGCCAGCTCTCCTCGCCGCAGGTGAAGCCGTGGTGCTTCAGCAGTTCGCGCAGGAAGTCGCCCACGTCGCAGACGAAGGCGAGGTCGGCCTGCTTGTTCTTGTTGATTTCAGAGGGGTCGATGTCCACGTGGACGAGCGTGGCCATGGGGGCGAAGCGCCGTATGTCGCCTGTCACGCGGTCGGAGAAGCGCACGGAGAGCGCCAGCAGCAGGTCGCATTCATGGACGGCGAAGTTGGCCGCGTAGGAGCCGTGCATCCCCACGAACTTGAGGGAGAGGTCGCTCTCCTCCGGAAAGGCGCCGATGCCCATCAGGCTGGTGGTGACGGGAATCTGGAAGCGCTCCGCGAAGCGCCGCAGCGCATGGCAGGCGCCCGAGGCGATGACGCCGCCGCCCGCGTAGATCATGGGCCTGCGGCAGGAGCGCATCAGCGACAGCAGGTGCGCGATCTCCTCCGGCGGCGGCGCGGGCGTGGGGGCCAGCAGCCGCGGCGACGGCATGTCGGGGAGGAGAGCGGGGCAGGGCGCCTGGAGCACGTCCACGGGCACGTCGATGACGACGGGGCCGGGGCGGCCGTGGGAGGCGATGTGGAAGGCGTCCCGCACCGTCTGGGCCAGCTCCTCCGCCTTCAGGACGAGATAGCTGTGCTTGACGCAGGGGCGCGTGATGCCGATGATGTCGGTCTCCTGGAAGGCGTTCTTGCCGATGAGGGTCTGCCGCACCTGGCAGGTGATGGCGACCATGGGGATCGAATCGTTGCAGGCGTCGGAGATGCCCGTGACCAGGTTGGTGGCGCCCGGCCCCGAGGTGGCGATGCAGACGCCGACCTGGCCGGAGGCGCGCGCATAGCCGTCCGCCGCGAAGGCGCCGCCCTGCTCGTGGCGCGGCAGGACGACGCGGATGCCGGAGTGCAGCAGGCTCTGGTGGAGCAGCATGGAGGTCGCCCCCGGATAGGCGAAGACCACCTTCACGCCCTCGCGCTTCAACGCCTGCACAAGCACTTTCGCGCCAAGAAGTTGTTTCGGTTCATTCGACACGGATTCTCAAGGGTTCTTCAGGCCGCTCTGGTAGGCCATGGCGGCGTGGTAGGAACTGCGCACCAGCGGCCCGCAGACCGCCTTCGCAAAGCCGAGCTCCTTCTCTGCGTATTGCGTAAGTTCCTCAAATTCAACAGGTTGCACAAAACGCTCCACGGGAAGCTGCCGCGAGGTCGGCTGGAGGTACTGCCCCGCTGTCACGATCTCGACACCGGCGGCCCGCAGGTCGCGCAGCGTCTGACGGACCTCCTCGTCCGTCTCGCCGAGCCCCATCATGAAGCCGGACTTGATGACGGTGCCGGGGCGCCTGTGCGCCGCCGCGTAGGAGAGCACCTCCAGCGAGCGGCGGTACTGCGCGACGGAGCGGACGGCGGGCGTCAGCCGCTCCACCGTCTCGATGTTGTGGCCGAAGACGGCGGGGGACGCGTCCAGCACGCGCTGGATGGCGGCCCTGTCGTTGTTGTAGTCGGAGACGAGGACCTCGACAAGCGTCTCCGGATTGCGGGCGCGGATGGCCTCCACGACCGCCGCCATCGCGCCGGCGCCGCCGTCGGGCAGGTCGTCCCGCGTGACGCAGGTCACCACCGCGTATTTCAGGCCCAGCTGGGCGACGCTTTCGGCGACCTGCGCGGCCTCGTCGGCGTCGGGGGCGCCTGGCCGCCCGTGGCGGACGGAGCAGAAGCGGCAGGCGCGCGTGCAGGTGTCGCCCAGGATCATGAAGGTGGCGGTCCTGTGCTTCCAGCACTCGCAGCGGTTGGGGCAGCGGGCGCTCTCGCAGACGGTGTGCAGCTTGGCGCCGCGCAGGAGGCGCCCCATGGACATGCGTTCGCGGCCGCCGTCGAAGGAGGTCTTGAGCCACGGGGGCAGCGGCGTGCGGCGGCGCGCGGCCGATTCGCCGCAGAGCCGCGCCAGCTCGGGCAGATGCTCCGCCAGCATCCGTTCGTCCGCCGGCGCGAGGTCGAGCGTGCCGACCTCGCCGGGGCCGAACCAGCCGCATTGCTGCCCCTCCTGCGGGACGGGGACAGCCTCCGCAGGGAGCGCGCACAGCACGAACTGGAGGTCCACCCGCTTGTCGGGGTAGTCGTGGCGCACGGTCCAGAGGGTCTGCCGCGGCGTCACCTCAAGGCCGAGTTCCTCGCGCAGCTCGCGGGCGATGCATTGGGCGGCCGTCTCTCCGGCGGCCGCCTTGCCGCCGGGGAACTCCCATTTCCCGGCCAGGCTGCCGCCGGGGCGGCGGGTCGCCAGCAATAACTTGCCGTCGCGGCAGACGACTGCCGCGCAGACGGAAAGGGCTTCCATGGCGCCCCCGGACAAAGGACCGCCTTCCCCTAGATGTCGCCCAGGACGAATTCGGCGCGGCGGTTCAGCTGGTGGTCGGATTCGCTCTGGGGGTTCGCGACGGCGGGGCGGTCCTCGCCGTAGCTGATGGTCTGCATCCGGTTTTCGGCAACGCCCATGATTGCCAGATATTTCTGCACGGAGAGGGCGCGGCGTTCGCCCAGCGCGCGGTTGTATTCGTCGCTGCCGCGCTCGTCGGCGTGCCCTTCGATGATGATGCCCTTGCCGGCGTTCTCAAGGAGGTACTTGCCGAGCGCCTCGACCTTGGCGCGCTCGCTGGCGGCCAGCTCGGACTGGTCATAGTTGAAGTAGACCGCGCAGTCCGTCCAGCGCTCGGCGTTCTGCAGGAAGCCGTTGCCGTCCTCCGTCCCCTTGACCGGCTCGGTGGTGCTGCCCCACTGGCCGAGGCCGCCGTTGGCGCCGTTGGCGCCGTCGCCGTTGAGGTCGCCGAAGTCGCCGCTTTCCGCGGGGCCTTCGACGAAGCCCGAATCGCCGTCAAAGCCGGCGCCGCTGCCGCCCTTGCCGTTGCGGGAGGCGGCATTGGGGTTGGCGCGGAGGCCGTTCAGATCCACTTTGGGCTTGGAGGCGCAGCCGACGAAGGTGAAGGCGACAAGGGAGACGAGGGCGAGGCGGACAGTCAAGTTCTTGAGAGACATGGGCTTGTGGAGTTTGGAGTGGGAGTTCTTATGAGGGCGGAAAGGCGAATCCATGCGCTTTGCGCGCGACGCACGCGTACTTTAATACGCTTTGCGTTTTTCGCAGGGCGGAAAAGAAGACATTTTCTAACTGAGGAACCCCTCGTTCTGGATGGCCTCCGCCAGCCAGCCGGCCAGGTTGCGGGCCCCCGTCGCGTTGACCTGCCACCAGGAGGACATCCAGCTGCGCGCGGTCTGGCTGCCGCTCATCCCGAAGAGGGCGCGCGCGTCCACGCACGGCATCCCGTGCGCCTTGCACCATGCGCCGATGCCGCGCAGGACGGATTCGTAGTAGCGGACGGCCTCCGTGTCGGGATCCGCGTCGTCGCGCCAGAGGGCGTTGGCGCCGTTGCGCTGCGGATAGACGGGGTTCGGCAGCCAGCAGAGCAGCTTGGCGGGCTTCGGCAGGGCGGCGGCGGCCTGCGCCATGCCCTCCAGGGCGGCCGTGGCTGCGGCCACCGTCTCGCCCACGGCCGCGTCGTTGACGACGGCGGGCTGGCGGCGCGTGTCGGCGAAGGCGCAGGAGACGATGACCGCTTCGGGGGCGAAGGGCGCCACGTCGCGGTCGAAGCGCTTGAGGGCCAGCGGCGTCGTGCAGCCGGGGATGCCCGCGTTCAGCAACGCGATCTCCTCATGGCGGCGCTGCGAGAGGAGCGCCTCCAGACGCGGCACCCACGCGGCCTCCGGGTCGTCGCCGGCGGCGGTCATCTCGTCGCCCAGGCAGACGATGCGCCGCGCGGCCTTCTCGGCGCGCGCGATCTCCGACGGCGTGTAGGCCACGGGCCAGTCGCGGATGACGGACGATTCGTTCCAGGGGCCGGAGGGCGGGATCTTGACGGTGAAGACGGTCGGGTCCGCCGGAATGACGACCGGCTCCGACTTGATTTCGGAAATCTCGCGCGTCGTGCATTTGGCGCATGTCTCAGGCTTCTTGAAGGTGCCCAGCTCGGTCATCAGCTGCTCCTGCACCGACCAGACGAACTTCTCGCCGCACTGCGCGCAGACAAGCTCCTGCGGCTGGCGCGTCTGCAGGAATTCGCTGCAGGCGGGGCAGTGGTGCTTCTCGGGGGGGCGCTTCAGCAGCTCGTCCTTGAGCTGCTCCTCGGGGGAGTAGATCCAGACGCCCTTGCAGCCCTCCTCCATGCAGGGGATTTCCAGCGGCTTGAGCTGCGCGAGGCGGGCCTGGCACTTGTCGCACATGCGGCGCGGCGGCGTGTCGTGGCCGTGGATGTGGGCGCCCAGCTGCATCGCGCGCGTCCAGACCCACTTGCCGTCGCAGCCGCGGTTGGCGCAGGGCTGCTCCTTGTCCACCGTCTGGTTGAAGAAGGCGAAGCACTCCTTGCACATCTGCTTGGGCGGCTCGGGCTCCTTGCCCTCCGGCGTGCGCTTCAGGACGACGAGCTGCTCGTAGGGGGAGTAGGTCCACGTGTGGCCGCACCCCTTGATGCGGCAGGGCTGCTCCTGCGGCTTGAGGGTGGCGTAGACCTTCATGCACTCGTCGCACATGCGGGCGGGCGGATTGTCGAGGCTCTTGCCGCTGCGCAGATGCTCCAGTTGCTGGTAGCGGTTCCAGGGCACCTTGTTGGCGCAGCCCTTCACGCGGCATGGAAGTTCCTTGTCCTCAAGCTTTTGCAAGTCCTGGAAGCATTGGTTGCAGAGGCGGCGGGGCGGCTTGCCGTCCTTG
>CACZQQ010000387.1 GCA_902783355.1 uncultured bacterium | reverse complement strand
CGTCGCAGGTAGGTCCAGACCGACAGCTTGCGGTTGCCGAAGAGGACGTAGTCGTTGCCCTCGCCGATGTCCTCCACGACGGTCTTGCTGTCGTCGAGGCTGACGCGGTGCTGGTCGGCGTAGTTCATCTGCGTGCGTTCGCCGATGCGGACGGTGCCGCTGTCGGGCTGAAGTTCGCCCAGGAGCAGTTTCAGGAGGCTGCTCTTGCCGAGGCCGTTGCGGCCGACGATGCCCAGCCGCATGCCCTCGCTGAACTTCAAGTCCAGGTCGCGGAAGAGGCATTTTCCGCCGCGTGAAAGAGTCACCTTGTCCAGATTGGCGATGATGTCGCCGAACTTCTCCGGCGGTGGCATGAGGAGGACAGCGTCGTGTTCGACGGGCGGCGGCGCGGCGTTGACGGCTTCGTTGAAGCGCTGGATGCGGCTCCACGACTTCGTGCCGCGTGCCTTGGGGCCGCGCCGTATCCAGTCGATCTCGCGGCGGATGAAGGCGAGGCGCTTCTCCTCGTTCTGCTGCTCCAGCTCGGCGCGCTCTTCCTTCTTTCTGAGAAAATCTCCATAATTACCTGGATACGAATATATTACACCATTCTGAAGCTCCAGGATGCCTGTGCAGGTGCGGTCAAGGAAGTAGCGGTCGTGCGTAATATATAGGAATGTACCGCGCGAGGAGGCGATGTAGTCCTCAAGCCATTCGATGGTCTCCGCGTCGAGGTGGTTGGTGGGTTCGTCCAGCAACAGCAGCTCCGGCTGGTCGACGAGGGTCTTGCAGAGGGCGACGCGGCGCTTTTCGCCGCCGGAGAGCGTGCCCACCAGCCGCTCCAGCGACGGGACGGCCAGCGAGGTTGCCAGCTCCGCCAGTCGCTTCTCAAGCCCCCATCCGTCACGCGTGGTCAGTTCGCGCTCAAGCTCCTCCGCCGACATGGTTCCCGTGTGGCTCTCGTATTGGTGCAGCAGTTCCAGCGTGCCCTGCGCCCCCGCGAGGATGTTGTCGCGGATGGTGCGGCTGTCGTCCAGTTCGATGGCCTGCGGCAGATAGACGGCGCGCGTCCCCTTGCGGACGGTGATCTTGCCCGAATAGAAGTGGTCCACGCCCGCCAGGATGCGCAGGAGGGTCGACTTGCCGGCGCCGTTGCGGCCGACAAGGCCGACATGCTCCCCTGCGCGCAGCAGGATGTCCTGGCCGTCGATGAGGACGCGCTCGCCGATGTTGGCGTGCAGCGCGTCGGCGGAGAGCAGAACGGGATTGTCGACGAACTCCGCCATCACGGGATCTCGTAGATGGTCAGGTTGCAGTCGAGGCCGCCGTTCTTGAGCGGGAAGACGGAAACCGGCTTCAGGGGAATCCCGCGGACGCATTTGGGGGAGCCGGCCAGAATGGCGACGCGGCAGCCGTTCATGCGCATGACGGCGGTCGAGAGCTCCTGGAAGAGGCGGTCCTCCGCGTCCAGGCGCACGCCGTAGGGCGGGTTGGTGACGACGAGGCGCCGCACGCCGTCGCCGCGCTGTTCCCGCAGGGGCATTTCGCGGAAGGCGAGCTTGCCCTTCAGGCCGGCGTTGGCGGCGTTCTTCTCGGCCAGCTCGAGCGCCTGCGGATCCAGGTCGTAGCCTGTGATGCGCGGCAGCTGCATGGACGCGCCGCGGCGGCATTCGCCGCGCAGCTGCCGCATGAGATCCTGCATTTCAGGCGTGTGGCAGGCCCAACGTTCGAAGCCGAACGTGCGACGGAAGATGCCTGGCGAGATGCCGGCTGCCCACATGGCGCCCTCGATGAGAAGCGTTCCCGAACCGCACATGGGGTCCAGCAGGGGGCACTGTCCGTCCCAGTCCGCCAGGCGGAGGATGGCGGCCGCCAGCGTCTCCTTGAGAGGCGCCTCGCCGCCGGAGATGCGGTAGCCGCGCTTGAAGAGCGGTTCGCCGGAGAGGTCGAGGTAGAGGGTGGCGCGGTTGCGTGCCCAGTAGACGAAGGCGCGCACGTCGGGGGATTCGCGGTTGACGTCGGAGCGGCGTCCGTCGAAGACGGTGCGCTGGCGGTCCACGATGGCATCCTT
>CACZQQ010000386.1 GCA_902783355.1 uncultured bacterium | reverse complement strand
TGCGGTCTCAGGATAACGGGCGTCCCTGCGAACCACAGCACCTCGCGCGTGACGGACGGCGTGCTGGAGCGAACATCGCTGTATCTCGTCGAGAAGGGGCCCGCGCGGCTTCTCTACGCAACCGACACGGGCGGCATAATGGGCGACGCCGCGCGCATGATCGGCATCGACCATCATGTAAGGGCCGACAACCTGGCCCGCTACAAGAAGTCGCAGTACCTCCACGAGCCGATGCCCATCACCGCCTTCATCATGGAGGCGACGGACGGAGACAGCGACGAAGACTTCCGCCTGTTTGTGCATTCCAGCGTACAGGAGGTTTCGCGGCTCGTGAACATGCTGATCAAGACCGGCAGGTACACCCCGCCCGCAGGTCAGCATGCATACCTCACCCATCTCGGCATCAAGTACCGCAGCTGGCCGTCGGAGAAGATCGACGCCGAGCTCCCAGAGCCGCTCCGGGCCGCATACGACGGGCTTGAGCTGACTCTGGGCTAGACCCGCGCCGGGCCTTTGCGTGCCGTGCCGGGCTTGGCGCTGCTTTCGTCAGCGGCGGCGGGTGGAGAGCAGGACGCGCACGTCGGCGGCGGAGGAGTTGGCGCATGTGAGCGTGACTTCCGCAGGGGCGTAGATGACGGGCAGCGGCGCGGCCAACGTGCCTTCCGCCAGCGTCTTGCGTTTTGCGTCGCGCATCAGCCAGTGCATTCCGTCGCGGCAGAGCAGACGGTCGCCGGCTTTCATGGCAACCGGGAACACCGTCGTCTGCCCGGCGATGGTAACGGACGGCCTGTCAATCGTTCCAAGCAGCTCAAAGCGGACCTGGCGGTTGACGCCTGGCTCGACAGGGATCGGCTCCATCGCTGTGAATCCGCGTGCCGGCGCGTATAGCTGCGGGCGCAGAAACGAGAACTCGGGCATGGAGGCGCCTGCGGCAATCGCGTCGGTCTTTTCGCCAAGCGAAGTGACGACAACCTCGGCGCGCGCCGGCGAGCGCCATTCCATGGCCGTGATGCCGGCCTTTAGCGCAAGGGGGATGCCCCGTTCCCTCGCCAACGGGCTTCCATTGCCGGAGTATTTGGTCCACCATCCGCCGTACAGCTCGGCGTATTCGTCGGACTCCAGAACGAAGGGCGCCTTCACCTCCTTGCCGCCGACGACGATGACGGGATGGTCGGCGGACATCTTGGCAACGGGATACGCCTTGACCTCGCCGATCTCCAGCGGCGGAGCGTCTTCTCCGCCGTCCCACGAGAAAGCGGCGCTTGAGATGCGGTCCAATCTCAGAGCGTTGCGGTAGACCGCGTAGCGTAGCCGGAGCGGTGCGTTCGGGGCGGCGTCGCGCTCGCGCGCGAGCACCGTGACCCTGCGCCATCCTGTGAAGTCGATCCTGACGCGGTGTTCGGAGATCGCGCGCGTGAACTCTCTCGGCGATTCAACGGAGAACACAAGCGTGCGGCCAGAGCCGTCGCCCTTGACGTCGAAGACGAACGCGCCGCGGCCCTTCGCGTTCAAGTACGGGTATTCCCAGCTCCGCTTCTGGAATCTCCCGGCTGGCAGCAGCGTGACGGCGTCGCCGCGGTCGTCCGCCCCGAAGAGCGCTTCCACGCGCAGCGAGGCCGGCGCCGCGCCGGACTTCACCGTCCAGCGCGTGCTTCCCTCCCCCGAGACGCGGTGCACGCTGCGGACCGTGCGCTGCAGGCGCCAGACGCCGTCGGTATCGGCGCGCAGGCGGTATTCGTCGCCCGGCACGCCTAGCTTCTTCAGCGCGTCGGCGGAGAATGCGTGCGCCGTGCGAAGACTTTCGTACCAGCCCAGTATCGTGAGTTGGTCGAGCTGCATCCAGGGCGGAGGTCCGTAGGCCTCCTCCACTCCAGCCACCGCGAAAGAGGCGTCCAGCGCGGCGGTCTTGCCCGCTACGTATTCCAGTTCCTCGCGCTGGTGCCCGCGCGCGACCGGCCTGGGCGCCAGCATCGCCCACCAGCCCATCTGCGGCACGAGAAGGTCTGCCTTGCGCACGTTTGCGTTCAGCGACACGTGGATGTCGTTGAAGTCGTTGAGGCTCCAGCTGGGGAAGTCCCAGGCGTTCAGCCGAGAGTGGAAGTACCAGTTGTGCGCGCCCATGCAGCTGGCCTCCACAAGGATGTCGCGCCCGATGCCGCGGAACATCCTGCCACGCATCCAGTCGACGCTGGCGCGTTCGCCCATGCCCTCGGATCCGTCGAAGTATATCTGGTCGGCCTGGCAGGCGTTGAACGCGGCGGCGATGGAATCCGCCACTTCGTCGGCGAGCGCCGATCCAGGCACCGGGTAGAACGAGAGGTAGCGCTGCCGCAGGTAGTCGACCGGCTCGCCGGCCCTGTGCGCACCGCCGCGCGACCCCAGCCAGCGGCGCTTCAGGCCC
>CACZQQ010000385.1 GCA_902783355.1 uncultured bacterium | reverse complement strand
GGTGGTGCGCCAGACGGCGACGATGCGGGCGCGGTCCCAGAGGTTGTCGTAGCGGGCGATGTAGGGCATGTACCGGATGAGATGTCGTCCATGGCCCATGTAGAGGGTCTTGCCGTCGTCGGAGAGCCACTGTCCGAAGCCGAGGTCGCTGCCGGAGTTGGGCGGCTCCAGGGCGCCGGAGGGCGGGAAGGTGTCCACCAGCGGCGTCCTGGAGAGGATGACGGCCTCGCCGGGCGCCTTGTACCAGACGGGCCAGATGGTGCAGGCGGCGGGCTTCATGACGCCCCATTCGTATTTCTTGTAGCCGGCGGTCCCCGGCGCCGAAGGGCTTATCATGTCCAGGTTGACCTGGTTGAGCTTGACGGGGCCGTCCTTCTCCGCGTCATAGAAATGGTAGGCGATCTTGCCGTCGGGGCCGGGCTTGGGCTGCCAGTCGGGCTTGGCGGCGTCCGGCAGCTTGCTGTCCATGGGGCGCTTCTGGGGCGGCACGCTGACGGTGCCCTCGCTGCTCTCCCACTTGTCGAGCGTGTCGTCCAGGGCGACCGCGCTGAAGGACTTGGTGGAGGCTGTCTGCCACAACCTGTTCTGCGTGTGGTAGTTGATGCGGATGCGGCCGTCCTTGTCAATGAAGATGTCGTCCGCGAAGTAGATCCACTTGTCGTCCTCTCCGGGGACGCCGTGGACGGCGAGATGCTTCTCGGCCACGCCGGGGACGAAGTCGACGTTCTCCTGGGCGGCCAGATAGAAGCCGTCGGGGAAGAAGATCTTCTGTCCGGTGACCTCCTTCCAGGGGGTCTCGGTGCAGGGGGGCGACGTGCGCAGGCGCAGGAGGCGCTCCAGCGTGCCGTGCTTCTGGGCGTCGGGGTCGCGGTTGTCGATGATGCGCGTGATGTATTCGCCGTTGGGCATGCCGTTCAGGTCGTAGATGATGTCGCTCTTGCCGGGCGGCAGGAGCACTTCGCGCGGCGTGCCGTAGTCCTGCCCGCTGCCGCGCTCCTGCATGGTCACGATGACGGGGATGGCGGCCTCCGTGTGGTTGACGAAGGTCAGCTGCGCGTTCTCGTGGCCGTCGTACTGCAGGTCGTAGACGGGCAGGCGGTATTCGGCGTCCACGATTTTCGCGAAGTCCATGTCCAGCTGTCCCTGGCCGGCGCTCAGCGGCGAATAGAGGCGGCAGGCGGCCAGCGCCACGGGCGCGGCGAAGTCCAGCGTCAGCTTGGTGATCTTCTGGGTGGGCGGGACGATGAGGAAGCCCTGCGCGTCCGCCGAGAGGCCGCTGCCGAGATCCACCCAGTGGCCGAGCAGGTTCAGCGCCTTGACGGTCACCTGCGGCAGGGCTTCGCCGCCCGCGGCCTTGAGGATGAGGGCGTTCACGTCCGCCTCGGGGGCGAATTCAATGACGGCGCTCTGGCCGGGCTTGGCGGCGTAGGCGGCGCCCTCCTGGCCGGCCAGCAGGGCCGCCAGCGCGGCGTCCGGCGAGGAGGCCTTCGGGTTCAGGAGCGTGCGGTTGCCCACGGCGGGTTCGTCGGCCTGCGTGACCACCACGTCGTCCACGTAGGAATGGCAGCCGACGGGCAGGATGTTGATGAAATGGACGCGGTCGCAGACGCCGTCCACGAGGAGGGGGTATGGCAGTTCGCCGGCGGCCACCTTGCCGTCGGGGGTGACGATGTCGATCGTGTAGAACCTTTCGCTGGCGTTGAAGTTGACGCGGCAGGTGAACCATTGGCCGGCGGGGACGGCCGGCAGGGTCTTGTCGACCATCCAGCCCCCTTCGGCCGTGTAGCCGGAGGGCTTTGCAGCGGCCTGCAGCAGGATGCCTGCGAAGACCTTGCCCGCGCCCTCCTTGTTCATGTGGAGGACGATGCCGTCGCCCGTCGTGCAGCGCACCTTGCATTCGAAGGTGAAGTCATAGCCTTCGTCGGGCCTGAAGTTCAGGATGGCGGCGCCGGCGCCGACCTGCCGCAGCACCTTCAGGGCGTGGGGCGCCGAGGCGGGCTGCTCCGTGGTGACGGTGAAGTCGTCCGGCTTGGAGGCCTGGACGCGCCACGAGCCGCCGAGGGCGTCGGCCGCCTGGCCGGCGGAAAGCGGTCCCGGCTGGAAGACATTGGCGTCGTCGAAGTTCTGCTGGAGGATGACGCGGGCGGGCACGGTCGCGGCGAAGGCCACGAGCGCGATGAAGAGGACAAGACGGTTGAGTTGTTTTTTCATGATGTCAATGATGTGGTGATGATTTTGGGGAATCACCGTACAATATAGCGGAAATGGCAAAGCGCAACCATCTGCAAGGTTTGTTTTCTTTGCATAAGGGGTATGTTTTTCGCCATTGTTCTGTTCCCCACGAGGGTAGGTAAAACAACCATTTTGTCGCGCCCTTGCGGGCGCCGGGGGATTTGGATTGGCCTTCCGCAGGCTGCGC
>CACZQQ010000384.1 GCA_902783355.1 uncultured bacterium | reverse complement strand
TTGCGCGTCGGTCAGTTCCGCCGACACAATGGCGCCGCACAGCACCAGCAGCAAAAGCGAAAGACGACGGGTATGTGGATTCATCATGTTGGACTCCAGTTGGGATGGGTTGAAGAGTCAATTGTCAACCACGGAATACGCAGAACGACACGGGAAAAAATTGTTCTTCTTCTGCTCCGTGTATTTCGTGTTTTCCGTGGTTAAAAAGCCACCAGCGCGACGGTCAGTGGCGGGAGAGTCGGCAGGCGGTAGGCGGTGTAGCCGTCGGAGAAGGCGGTGCCTGCCAGCGGCACTTCCGTGCCGTCCTGCGTGACGCAGCGGGCGGCCAGCGGCCCGCCCTTCACGCGCAAATCGACCGCCTCGGCGGCGTCCAATGCGGCGTTGGCGACGGTGACGCTGGTGCCGGGACGCGCCCACAGCGCCAGCTTGTGGTAGCTGGCCACGTAGGCGGGCAGCGTGCCGTCAGAGAGCCAGAGGAAGACGCGCTTCAGGAACTCGATGCGCGAAGCGAAGAGGGCGTTGGAGAGAGGGCAATGCCCCGCCACGACGACGCGGCCGCCCAACGCGTTCCGCCAGAGGCCGCAGGAGCAGGCCGCCACCGTCTGCCCCGTGTACTCCTTCAGGGTGGCCAGCGTCTCCGCGCCTTCGCCAAAGGGTAGCAACTCGTAGGCGCCGCCGTCGTCGCCAAGCCAGCACCCAAGGGGCAGATGGCAGTCGCGCCGCAGCGCCAGCAGGCCGTCGGTCAGCGGATGGGGCATGAACTCCTCCACGGCGTCGCCTGTGACGGGCTTGCCGCGGCGGAAGCCGGCCAGGTCGGCCAGACCGCGCTCTTCAAGAATGGCAAGCGTCTGCGCGTCGCAATAGACGCCGCTTGAGAAGATGTCGCGCAGTTCGTCGTCGGCGAAGGCCCACGCCGTGTCGCCGAAGAGGATGGTGGCGGCGGCCTCCTGCGGGCGGTAGGCGGCGGGAAGCCCCGCGTAGAAGAGCGCCGATTCAAACGGCTCGTAGTAGGGCGACGGCTTCAGCTCCCCCCAGCTCTCCTCCGCCTTCAGGCCGAAGAGCGCGCCGTGGTAGTCGCCATGGCCCGTCCAAATGCCCTGCGGACGCTGACGGCCGTTGGTCTGCGTCAGCCGCTCCAGGAAAGGCTGGATGCGCGAAGCGGCGGCCATGATGGGCGGATTGACGTCGAAACGGTCGCAGTCGCACAGGATGTTCCATGTGGTGCCGGTGGTGCCTGCCGCCGTGTAGAGTGCCGCCTCGAACTGCATGGCCGTGGCGGATTTGCACAGACGCTGATAGCTGAAGCTCTCCACCTCCGATTCGATGTCGGTGACGAAATCAGGCAGATGCGCCGCCTCATAGCCCAGCTGGTGCGACTTGCCGGCCACCATGTCCCGCAGCACATTGTCGTCGGCGTATGCGCCGCCGCCGGGCCGCCATCTTGGCGCAACTCCTTGATTTCCAATATGTTGTAACGCACGGCTAGAGGCCTCGTAGGGCGCGTTGTCGCCATAGTGCATCCCGCCGTCCATCGCGCACAGCTGCATTGACGGCGCCTCCGCGTGGACGACGCCCTCGATGAAATGGTAGAGGCTGACGACGGACTGGCCGGAGAACTCCAGCCACATCTTGCGGTAGCGGATGCGCTCCGCCGTGTCGGTGGAATCCAGCTTCTGCCGCAGCTCGTCGCGCGTGAAATGGGTTCCGTGGGCGGCGTTGAAGAGCTTGAGGCAGTGGTCGCAGAAGCAGACGAAGGTGAGTCTTCCATGTCCGAGATAGCGCACATCGTCGTCCATCCAGCAGAAGTCGAGGCCGCTTTTGGCGATGGCGGTGAAGACGGGGCGGAGATGCTCTTCGCGATAGCGCGGGTCGTTGGGGCAGCACGTGCAGGCGGCTGTGTTGCCGTACATGTCGGTCAGCGGCGTGTAACCCTTCGGCGCCAGCGCCATGTTCTCCGCATGGTGGCCGATGGTCGCCAAGAAGATGATTCCCGTCTTGTCCGCGACAGGACGCAATTCCGCCGCCGTCTCCCTGATGCGCTCCAGCCGCCGCAGGAATTCCTCCTTACACAGGACACCGTGCGTGAAGGAGGACTGGATGCCGATGTCGTCGTAGTGGTCGCGGTTGTGCGCCAGCGCCTCCTTGAGCTGCTCCAGCTGCGGCCTGTCTTCGCAATAGCGGTAGGAGATGCGGTAGAGGATGCGGTGGTGCATGAAAAGGGCTTTACCTTAATATTATAACACTTCTGGCCGTGGCCGCTTGGCGGCCACAGCCAGGTCGGTTTGGGTTCGCCGAGAACGCCTTGCACTTCCGTCTGCGTGGCCGCCAAAGCGGCCACGCAGGTCGGTTTCATGCTAGATGGCCGTGGCGGAGGCGGCGCCCTGCGCCACGACGTGGAAGTAGCAGCCGGAGGTCCAGAGGCCGCAATCCACCAGTTCAGCCTTCAGTTCGGCGCCGCGCATGGAAGTGGCGTGGCCGTCGCCCCAAGACGCGTTGACACGGTCGCCATGGTGGGCGCTCGGGAAGACGCTGTCCGCAGGGGCGGTGGCGTAGGCGCAGAGCAGGTTGACCCAGCAGCGGTCTTCCTTGCTGGAGCAGAGGTAGGCGTCGACCAGCACGGAGTAGGAGGCGGGCTTGGGCATGCGCTCGACATTCACGCCGCGGGTGTTGTCGCTGTCGGCATGCCAGCAGGCCGCGTTGCCGGCGTTGTTCCACAGGCCGTTGTTGGGGACTTCGGAACTGGAGCCGTAGGTGTTGAGGCGGTAGGAGGCGCTGGCGTTGAGGCTCGGCTTGCCCCAGCTGGGGCAGCGCATGGAGCCGGAGGCCTCGGGCAGGTACTTGCCGTATTCGCAGGGCGCGAACCAGCCGCCGATGGTACCGCCGCTGACGCAGGCCATGCTGGTGCCGAAGCAGTAGGTGCCGATGTAGCCGTTGTTGTCGTCGCAGTACATCATGTATGCCAGGCCATTGGTCTTCAGGTTGTTGACGCAGCTGATGGAACGCGCCTTCTCGCGCGCCTTCGCCAGCGCGGGCAGCAGCATCGCCGCCAGAATCGCGATGATGGCGATGACGACGAGCAGCTCAATCAGGGTGAAGGACTTGTGATTTTCAATGGGGGTTGATGCAAGTTTCATCT
>CACZQQ010000383.1 GCA_902783355.1 uncultured bacterium | reverse complement strand
GGGGGCGTGCGCGGTTTTGCGCGGCGCGGGCGGAGGCCCTGGCAAGCCGGGTTATATTAGGGCCAAGTCGGCGGTGCGGCCACGTGGCGCGGCCTTCGCGTCCCGCCGCGGAAGCCTTCTAGGCAAGGAGAGTCCAAGATGACAGGAAGCGAGAGGAAGGAGAGCATCGTCGGGGGCGCGCGTGCCGTCGGGGCGGCGGCGCAGGTGTCGCGTCGCCTTTGCGGGAACACGGGATTGAGCCTGCCGCGCCTTGGCTTCGGCCTCATGCGGCTGCCGCAGAAGGACGGCAGGATTGACCGCGCGGCGGCGGAGGCGATGGTCGCCAGGGCGATGGCGGCGGGCTGCAACTACTTCGACACCGCCTACATGTACCACGACGGCGACAGCGAGCGCTTTGTCGGCCAGGCCCTTACCAGATATCCGCGGGAGAGCTACTTCCTGACAAGCAAGATGCCCATCGCCATGATGCACGGCGCGGAGGACAACGAGCGCATCTTCAAGGAGCAGCTCGCTCGCACGAAGGCGGGCTACTTCGACTTCTATTTCCTCCATTGGCTCAACGAGCGGCACTGGGAGCAGGCGCAGGCGTGGGGGACGCTCGACTTCATGAAGCGGATGCAGGCCGAGGGGAAGATCCGCCGCATCGGCTTCTCCTTCCACGGCGAGCCGGAGACCCTGGAGAAGATTGCCGCGGCGTATCCGTGGGACCTTGTGCAGATCCAGCTGAACTACCTGGACTGGGAGCTGTGCCGTTCGGCGGAGCAGTACGAGGTGCTTGAGAAACGGGGCATCCCCGTCTCCGTGATGGAGCCGCTCAAGGGCGGCACGCTGGTCAGGCTGACGCCTGAGGCGGCGGAGATCTTCAGGCAGGCGGATCCCGCCGCCAGCGTCGCCTCATGGGGGCTGCGCTTCGCCGCAAGCCTGCCCGGGGTCCAGATCGTGCTGTCGGGCATGTCGTCGATGGAGCAGATTGAGGACAACCTGAAGACCTTTTCGCCGCTGGCGCCGCTGACGGAGCCGGAGCGCGCGGTCGTCGCGTCGGCGCTGGCGGCCTACCGCAAGTCGGGGGCGGTGCCCTGCACGGGCTGCCGCTACTGCTCGCCGTGCCCCAAGGGCGTGGACATTCCGCGCAACCTGGGGCTGCTCAACCAGCTCAGGGCCGGCCAGCCCTCCTTCCACGCCAGAATGGTCTACGACGCGATGCAGGAGAAGGCGCGCGCCGCCGCCTGCGTCTCCTGCGGAGCCTGCCTGAAGAAGTGCCCGCAGCAGATCCAGATTCCGTCGTTCATGCAGCAGCTCGCCAAAGAGTTCGCATAGGCCCATGCCGACTTGCGCCGGCACGGGCGGCGGTCCCTCCATGGCTATCTGGCCTGGAAGAGGATGTCGGTCTCGTCGAATTCGGTCGAATCGCCGAAGTACGACTGGAGTCCGGAGAAGTCGTCGGCGATGGGCGCGCCATTGAAGGTGCAGCCCTCCAGCCAGATGACGCCGTTTTCGCTCTGGAGGTAGTTGTTGCGGCACGTGATGAAGCGGTTCTGCGTGTCGTTTATGTACTGGAAGGCGAAGGCGGTGTCGCGGATGGAGACGATCCCGTTGACAGGCGGCGCGCCGTCAGGCGCCTGGAGCCTCAGGCCGACAAGGCATGGGCCAAGGACGCATCCGTCCGAAAGGTCGATGGCGCCGAAATTGCCGCTGCAGGTGACGGGGTAGGTGTTGCGGACGGTGGTGCGCTTCATGACCAGCGCCGAAGTCTCGCCTTGCAGCTCGATGGCGCCGTCCAGGTTGATGTCGACGAGATTGCAGACGACGCCGTCCGCGATCCGGAGGTTGTCCTTGAGGATGGCCTTGCCGGCGGTGGCCTCGTTGTAGCCGGGCAGGAAGACGCGCTGGATGGTGATGTTCCTGTCGATGGTCACGCTGTTGCTGGAGGCCGTCACCTTCACGTCGTTGGGGCCGCAGGGGATCAGGACGCGTCCGCCGGGGCGCGTGTATTTGACGGCCGTCTCCAGGTCAATCGTGATGGCGCCGTCCGCCCTGAAGGGGAGGGTGTAGGGGGCGGCGGCATAGCAGTCGGTGAATGTCATCTCGAAGTGGTCGCGCACGTCGTTGTACAGGGGCGAGACGTAGGCTCTCTCGACCTGGTTCGTGAGGCAGAGGACATTGTCGTTCCAGATGCGCAGCGTGCCGTAGGCGGAGGTGTCCCATCGGTAGTTCGGGTTGCCCGTGTCGGAGTTGTTCAGCGGGATCAGGTAGATGCCCGGCGGCCGCATGTCGTATGTCCAGGGGATTTCAGGCGAGACCACGGGGGCGTCGTCTTCGAAGAGGAGGGTTGCCTGCGTGGTGTCGACGGCGAAGACGGGGTCCTCCTCGAGCGAGCTCCTTTCGTAGCTGGGGATCACGGTGTTGAGGACATACGGATTGACGGTCAGGTAGGGCGTGCGCGTGAAGCGCAGGGTGTAGTTGGGGTTGCTGCAGGCGAAGTCGTCGGGGATGCGGCGGTCGCCGGCCGGCTCCCTGCGCCCCAGGTCGTTCCGCAGGAAGCCGCCCGTCACGAGATAGTCGCCGCCTTCCAGCGGGAGCGGCTTCGCGCCATCGCGGTCTTCGGCGAGAAGCCACTTGACGACAGGCTCCTCGTCGCCGTAGGTCTTCGTGTAGCGGCTGCTCTCGACGACGATCCACAGGTCCTTCTTCCTGACGCCCAGGCGCGCGGGAAGCGCGGTCACCTCGTAGCGCTCCGTGAGCGGGCCGCCCGTCAGGTACATATTGTAGTACCGTCCTGCGGTGCCGTCTTACTCCTCCACGCCGACGGTGATGGCGAGGGAGGCGTCCTCCGCGCGCAGCAGGGTCCCCTCCACCAGCGTCCATTCGGGGGCGGGCACTTCGTCGCCGTAGGTGATGACGGCCTCCTGCAGGGCGATGGTGATGGCGGGCTTGATGTAGCGGAAGAGGACGGTGCCAGCCGTCTGCGGGTAGTGGGGCGAGTGGGGCGTGAAGGTCCATGGGCGCGTGTAGTCGCCTGGACCGTCGGGCGTCCAGGGGGAATCCGCCCAGGCGAGGGTGCCGCCGACGGCTTCGCCGCTTTCATTGTCATAGAATACGCCTGTGAGGAGGGCGCTGTCGTTGGGGTCGTGGAGGCCGGCGTAGGCGGGGGCGCAGGAGACCTCGGCCGTCCGGAGCGCGATGGTGCGGATTTCGAACCACGCCGTCTCAAAGCTCATCTCGTAGTTGTCGCTGACTTGCAGGGAGCCCTGCAGGATGGCGTAGCGTCCGGCGTCTTCGCCCTGTTCGCGCGCAAGCTGGCCGCCGATGAGATCGCCGTTGGCGAGGCCGCTTCCGCCGACGGCGTAGGTCAGGGGCGGGTCGCCGTCGCCGCGCAGCTTGGAGGCGTTTTGCGCCTGGATGGCCAGCGGGCGCCGCGTGACGGTCAGCACGGCGTTCTCGTAGGCGAAGCGGTAGTTGGCGGCGGCGCCGCCGCTGGCGCAGAGCGCATACGGACCGACGGGGCTGGTTGGGGTCGCCTCCGTGGCGACGGCGGGCCGCGCGGTCAGGCAGGCCTCCGTGTCGCCATTGACGAAGCCCGCGATTTCGCAGGTGAAGGCGGGATTCGCGTCGCCGTAGGCGCGCGAGGCGTTCTGGACGCGGACGGTGAGCGGCGCGGGGGCGACCTCGATGCGGGCGCGGCCGTGCAGCTCGGCGTAGTTGACGGCGTCGTCGGGAACGAAGCGCCACGCGGCGGTCTCCTCGGCGACGGCGGGAATCCGCTCCGGCTCCTCCCATTGCAGCGTGCCGCCGATGGCCAGCGCGTCCAGCCCGTCGGCGCGGACGACGGTTCCCGCCAGGGCGATGTCCCGCAGGGGCTGTCCGTAGGTGATGGCGTTGGCGGCGGCGACGGGGCGGCCTTCGTCGGCGAGGGCGGCTGCGGTGATGGTCAGCGTGCCGTCCAGATGCGTGATTTCATAGTTGTCGGCGGTGGCGCCGGAGACATGGAGGACGTATTCGCCGACGGGGGAATGCGCGTCCGCCTCGCAGCTGACGGCGGGTTGCGTCAGGAGGACGGAGGCGTCTTCGCCCAGGACGAAGCCCGTGAGGGCGCAGGTCAGTTCGGCGGTGGTGCCGTAGGCGCAGGTGGCGTCGAGGGCCTGGATGGTCAGCGGCGCGGGATTGACCTGGAGGGGGCATGTGCCTTCGAGCGTGGCGTAGCGCGCCGTGTCGTCGGGCGTGAAGCGCCATTCGGCCTGCGTGGTGGCGGTGTCGGGGAAGAGGGCGGGCGTGGCCCATTCCAGCGTGCCCTCCATGCTTTCTCCGTTCGGCGTCTTGAAGTCGGCCGCGGGAGCGGTTTCGCGGAGGCGCTGTCCATAGGTGAGCGGCGAGGCGGCGGCGACCTCGGCGCCGTCGTCCAGGCGCGGCGTGGCCTTCGTGACCGTGAGCGTCCCCTCACGGTAGGCGAAGGCGTAGTTCTTGGCGGCACCGCCGGAGGTGGATATCTTATAACTATTTGGTAATGAAGTAGTTATGGCTTCACATTCCGCTGTCGGCAACGTTTCCAGTACCTCCTGCCCCTCGTTGCGCACAAAGCCCTCGTAGGTGAGGACGAAGGCGGGGTTCTCCACGCCGTATTCGCGGAGGGCGTCCTGCACGCCGACGGTCAACGTGGCGGGGCGGACCTCCAACGTGGCGGTGCCGTCCAGCGGGCTGAAGCGCCCGTCGTCGTCTGGAATGAAACGCCACGTCATCTCATGGCTGCCGGCCTCCGGGAAGGCGCCGTCCTCCTCCCAATGGAAGGTGCCGTGGACGGTTTCGCCGGTGGCCTCGGAGCGGACGTCGCCCGCGATCTGCGTCGCGCCGTCCAGGGCGTCGCCATAGTGGAGTTCCGCCAGCTGCAACGTGCCGTCCGTCAATGTGAGGCGCGAGGCGAGAATGGTCAGCGTGCCCTCCACGATGGTGAGGTCGTAGTAGGCGGGAAGCTGCAGAAGGCCGCCCAGGAGGGCGTAGGTGCCGGGCTCCTCGCCTGCGCCGCGCACGGGATGTCCCTGCACGGTGTCGCCGTCGAGCAGCGCGCCGCCGGTGAGGCGCCACGCGAAATCCGGGTCCGCCTCGCCGAAGCGCTTGGTGCAGTCGTCGATGGTGATTTCCAGCGGGCGGCGTGCAATCTCAAATGCGGCGTCCGTGAACTCCAATGCATAGTTTGAAGTCATATCCTGTTGATTATAAATAAGATGAAGTGTTCCGGGCGTGAGGTCGTAGAAGCCGACGGCTTCGCCTGCGGTGCGTCCCAGGGCGCCTTCAAGACGGTGGCCGCGTGCGGGCGCGCCGGCGGAGATGGCGAATTGCAGCGCGGGGTCCGCCT
>CACZQQ010000382.1 GCA_902783355.1 uncultured bacterium | reverse complement strand
TTTTTGATTTCATGACAAGCGACGTGCGACGTGCGACAAGCGGTCCGACATGCGACATGCGTCCTCGCGCTTTTTTGATTTCATGACAAGCGACGTGCGACATGCGGTCCGACATGCGACATGCGGGCTTCAGTGGCGCGGCGCTTCCTCCCGCCTGTCGCGCCGCAGCAGGAGCCGCGGGTAGGCCAGCTGCGCGGGGACGCACCAGTCGGTGACGGCGCGGCGGCACGGCGCCTCCGTGTCGAGCTCCACGCTTTCGTAGGCGGTGAAGGTGTCGCGGGACTGGTGGTGGAGATAGTGGCTGTGGATGACGCGCTCCAGGCGCTCCCGTTCGCCGAGGTCCGCCAGGGCGATGCCGTAGGAGGCGATGGGCCAGTTGTCGGCGCAGAGGGCCGGCAGGTGCGTCAGTGTGGGGAAGGAGACGCCGAAGCCGAAGAGCGTCATGCCTTCCGCCTCGCCCCCGCGCTCCTCGCGGGCGCGGACGACCGCCAGCGCCTCGTCGGGCTTGAGGAAGCCGCTCTCCAGCAGTTCGGGGTAGTAGCGGTAGTTGGCGTAGGTGGCGTCGCGGCTGTCGGCGAAGGAGGGGATTGCCGCCTCGGAGGGGAGCCGGTAGGGCGGCAGGCCGTCGGCCATGCGGTGGGCGTCCAGGGCGTTTCTCAGGGCGGCGCGCAGCCGCTCCGCCTCCAGCGCGCATTCCGCCGCGCTCTCCGTCAGGCCGCGCGCCTGCGCCGTGCGGCTCCATGAGGCGAGGCCGCGCGCCACCCAGGCGTTGTTGTGGACGTAGATGGCGGGGCGGTCCTTCGTATCCGCCTCGGGGACGCCGGCCAGCAGCTCCGGAAAGTCTGTATCTTGTTGGGAAACAATGGGATTGCCGCAGCGCAGCAGCAGGCGCGCGAGGCGTTGCACGGCGGCGTTCTGGCGGGCAAGCCAGTCCGCGCCGTCGGGCCCGTTGGCGCAGCGGGCGGCCAGTTCGAGCAGCATGCCATATTCAGCGAGGGATGGGCCGTAGTAGTCGATGCGCCCGTCCTCCATGACGAAGCGTTCGAGGTAGTAGGCGAGCCGGTCGGCAGCGGCCTCCTGCTTGCCCATCTCCAGCAGGAGCGATACCATCGCGATGGTGGTCGGCGGGAAGCCGTCGTTGACGCGGTCGTGGTAGCTGCCGACGCCATATTTGGGGTGTTTGCCGCAGCCGGCCAGGAAGCCCTGCACGATGGCCGCGCGCCACGCCTCGGGCGCCTCGCCCTCCAGCGGCGACGGCTGCCGCGTCCCCGCGAAGAATCCCTCCCATGCGCGCTCCAGCGCCGTCACGCCCGCCATGAAGGCGTCCGCGCCGACGGCATGTGCGCCGCCACGGTCATGCACCGTCGCCGTTTTGCCATTCAGGCGCGCGTGGAGACGGCCGCCGGCGGCGTGGAGCTCCAGCAGGGTGCCGTCGCCGCGGATTTCCAGCACGGGCAGCCAGCCCCGCCGCCACCGCCAGGTCGCCTTGCCGGAGACGCGCGTCCGCCAGTCCAGCAGCGGCGGTTGGCGATGGTCGGGGTGGAAGACCGCCTTGGGGGAGGGCGGCAGGCGCCAGACCGCGCCGTCGCGCTCGACCATGTAGGTCTCGAAGGTGTCGCTGTCCGACAGGAAGACATAGTCTTGCAGCTCTTTCATCGTGGACGCGGTGTTTTTCTGGAGGTGGCGTGGAAGTGTAAGAGGTGTGTCCCGATTGCAAGCAATCATGGGCGGCGAAAAGCGGCATTTCCGCAATATATTATGTCAAAATCGGCAATGCGCATAGGGAATTGACAATCATGCAGAACGAAGAAGAGAGCGAACCTGGTTTCATTCGCGCCAGCGACCTGTTGCTGCAGAAGCTGATGCAGGGCGTCTTCCACGCGGGACAGCCTCTGAAGGAGTCGTTGCTGGCCAAGGAGTTCGGCGTCAACCGCCCCTCCATGCGCGAGGCGCTCTGCCAGGCCATTGGCTGGGGCATGGTGGAGTATCTGCCCTATCGCGGCTATCGCATCAAGGATTTCACGCTGAAGGAGTTGCTTGACTGGACGGAATTGCGCGAGGCGGTGGAGGGGATGGCGGCGCGGCGACTGGCCGGCGGCTGTCCGCAGCTGGTCATGCAGCGGCTGGAGAACTGCCTGGCGCAGGAGAAGGCCGCCTATGCCGAGGGGCGTGACGGCGAGGCCGGCGAGGCGGACATCCGCTTCCACCTGACCTTGAGCTCGTCGTGCGGCAACAGCCGCTTCGCCGCGCCTGCGACGCTCTGCTATTC
>CACZQQ010000381.1 GCA_902783355.1 uncultured bacterium | reverse complement strand
GTGGACTTCCCGCGCTTCGTCAAGAAGTTGCTCGCCCTTGGCTTCGACGGCGAGTTCATCATCGAGCGCGAAATCCCCGAGGGCGACGAGCAGCGGCGCGACATCCGCCAGACCGCCGAAAACCTGGTCGCCTGGGCGAAATAAATGCGCACAGCCGCGGGCTGCGCACTCAGGACGGTGAGCCAAAGCAGCTTTTTCCGCATGGCGAGTCTCTTCCGCGTGCCGTCCTGAGTGGCCAGCCCGTGGCTGGCCACATTCCCGCAACCCAACAAACAGGTCCTTTTCTCCATGAACATCACCTATTCAGCGACAGAGCGGCTCTTCCGCCTGGACACCGCCTCCGCCACCTACGCGATGCAGGTCGGCGACAACGGCGAACTGCGCCACCTCTACTACGGCGCGGCGCTGCCGCAGGGCGACAATGGCTACATCGCCACGCTGGCGGACAGCCCCAAGCGGCGCTCCTTCTCTCCGGGGCCCGAGCCTCTGGGCGAGCCCGCCGCGCTGAACAAGTTCACGCTTGAGTTCTCCGGCTTCGGCAGCGGCGACTACCGCCTGACCATGCTGCAGGCCCGCGACGAGGCGACCGGCGGCAGCGTGAATCTGCCGCAGTATGCCGGCCACCGCATCCTGGAGGGGAAGCCGCCCCTGGAGGGCCTGCCCGCCAGCTTCGCCGACGCCAAGGCGTGCAAGACGCTGGAGATCACGATGCGGGACGCCTTCAGCGGCCTGGAGGCGGTGCTTTGCTACAGCATCTTCGCGGACAGCGACGTCGTCGCCCGCTCCGTGCGCCTCGTCAACCGCAGCGGCCACGCGGTCACGCTGACGCGCGCCCTCAGCGCGCAGCTGGATCTGGCGGACGCGGGCTACGACATGCTCTGCGCGCACAGCGTCTACGGCAGCGAACGCCATCTGCAGCGGACGCCGCTCCATGGCGGCGTGCAGGGCTTCGGCAGCGTGCGCGGCTCCTCCGGCCACCAGCACAACCCCTCCGTGGCGCTTGTCTCCCGCAACGCCACGGAGACGGCGGGCGAGGCCTACGGCGCGGTCCTGGTCTACAGCGGCAACTACATCGTGCAGGCGGAGGTCGACGAGGTGGACGCCACGCGCCTCTCCGTCGGCATCCACCCCGACGGCTTCGCCTGGCGGCTGGAGGACGGCGAATCCTTCCAGACGCCGGAGGCCCTGCTGATGTATTCAAATCAGGGAATTGGAGGACTTTCGCGCCAAAGCCACGATTTTCTCACGGCGTATCTCATCCGCAGCCCGTGGAAGAACCGCCGCCGCCCCATCCTCATCAACAACTGGGAGGCGACCTACTTCGATTTCGACGAGAAGAAGCTGGTGGCGCTGGCCGAAAGGGCCGCCTCGCTGGGCATCGAGATGCTCGTGCTGGACGACGGCTGGTTCGGCAAGCGCAACGACGACCACTCCTCCCTGGGCGACTGGTTCGTCAACAGGGAGAAGCTGCCGGACTTCGCGGGCATGGTGCGCAAGGTCAACGCGCTGGGGCTCAAGTTCGGGCTGTGGTTCGAGCCGGAGATGGTCTCCCCCGACAGCGACCTCTACCGCGCGCATCCCGACTGGGCGCTGTGCGTCTCCGGCAAGCCGCGCTGCCTCGGCCGCAACCAGCTCGTGCTGGACTTCTCGCGGCCCGAGGTCGTCGACGGCGTCTACGCCATGATGTCCCGCCTGCTGCACGATGTACATATTGAATATATCAAGTGGGACATGAACCGCAATCTGAGCGAAGTCTTCTCGGCGGCGCTGCCGCCCGAACGGCAGGGCGAGGTCGCCCACCGCTATGTCCTTGGCGTCTACAGTCTTGCAGAACGACTGCTGGCCGACTTCCCGAACCTCCTCATGGAGGGATGCTCCGGCGGCGGCGGTCGCTTCGACGCCGGCATGCTCTTCTACTTCCCGCAGATCTGGTGCAGCGACGACTCCGACGCCCTGGAGCGCATTCCCATCCAGATGGGGACCTCCCTCTTCTACCCCTGCGCCACCATGGGCGCCCACGTCTCCGTCTGCCCCAACCACCAGACCGGACGCACCGTCTCATGGCAGTTCCGGGCCGACGTCGCGGCCGCCGGCACCTTCGGCTACGAGCTGGACATCACACGCTTCACGCCTGAGGAGGACGAGGTTGTCAAGTCGCAAGTCGTTGAACACAAGGAAGATGCGGATATCATCCGTGACGGTGTCTTCCACCGTCTGACAGAGGGCTTCGGCCTGACGCCGCTGGCCGCGTGGCAGTGGGCCGCCCGCGACGGCTCCGCCGCCCTCCTCATGGTGCTCCAGAGCCGCTCCCGCCCCTTCGGCT
>CACZQQ010000380.1 GCA_902783355.1 uncultured bacterium | reverse complement strand
TGTCGCCGAATTTGGCGTTCCCCCAGTTCATGCCGATGGCCACGACGCCGTAGAGCGCCAGGCCGGGATTCTGCTCAAGCCAATTGTCGAAGACCTTGAAGTCCAGCGTTGAGAGGATGTTACCCTTCTCGTCCACCGCGATGACCTGCGGGCAGGCCGCCAGCTCCTGCGCGCCGACGCCGACCGTCGAGAGGCAGAGGTCGTCAAGGCGCATCTGGCGGAACTGCGCGAAGTTCTCCAGCGGCAGTCCCTGCCACGCGGTCTTGGCGCCCGGCACGGGAATGTCAAGGTAGTCCCATGCGTAGGAGAGCATGTGGGGCATGGCCGGAAGCCCGTACGGAAGAATCTCGACTTCCACGGGCACGGCGCGCTCTTCGCCGTCCACGTCCAGGACGAGGCGGCCTTCGTGGCGGCCAATTGGTAACTCTTTGGCGTGCAAACGGATAGCGAGTTGCGTGACAAGGCCGGGTACGAGGCGCAGCGCGCCGTCGTGCGGCTTGAGGTAGGTGGAGGTCGGATAGTAGAATTCGGAATCGATGTAGCCGGTTTCGTAGAGGTCGCCCTCAAGCCCTTCCAGGCGGGCGGAAACCCGCATGTCGCCTCGCGTGGTGTTGCACAGGAGCAGGCCGACGCCGCGAATCTCGCCGTTCATCATGGTCTGCCGCAGCGCCAGCGGACCGCCGGCCTTCGGCAGCGCCACGGGCGAGAGCTTCTCGTAGAAGTCGCAGGATTGCAGGATGAGGGGCTCCTCGCCCGCGCGGCGCAGACGGGCCGCGTGCCGCGCGAAAATCTGCTCCTGCACGTCACAGAGCGGATAGACGGCGTGGAAGGCTTCCAGATCGCCGTCGAAGTTGTAGTGGGCGATGGCGTCCTGCAGTTCGTCGAAGCCGCGTCCGTCATAGCGGACCTCCTCCGCCAGCCGGAACATGTTCTCGCGCATCTGGATGGAGACGGCCGCCCGCTCGCCCATCCGCTTCAATTCGCCGTCGGCGGGCGCAGGCGGCAGTTCCGCCGCCGCGCGGGCCTCGCCCTTCGCCGCGAAGACCTCGATTTCCGTGATGGGGAGATACTCTCCCGTCGGGCGCATCCGCAGGCGCACATGGCGCGCCCGCACAGGCGCGAAATCCATCTCATAGACGAAGACGCGGAAGCCGATGCCCTCGCGCGGAAGCCCCACCTTCGACCCTGCCACGAGGTCGCCCACGAGGCGGAAGTCCTGCCCGTCTTCGCTGACCTCCACCAGCGCGACGGAGGGCAGGTGGACGCCTGCGCGGCCGCCGCCGCTGAAGAGCTTCACGCGCCCGATCGTCTCCGTCTTCCCCAAGTCGACGGTCACGGAGACAAGCTGCTTGCGCGCCCAGCAGACGCAGTCCGCGCAGACCCAGATGCCGCTGGCGGAGGATTCCGACTTGCCATTCGTCAAGTCGGTCGCGTCGCTCTCTCCGGAGCAACCGCCGTAGTTGGGCTGCTCCGAGAAGGCATAGCGCTTGCCGCGGGCGAGGTTGCCCTCGTCGGCGCCGCTGAGTTTCAGCAACGGCGCCATCTCGCGGTCGAGGCGCGCGTTCTCCGCCGCCACGTAGGGCGGCGCGTCTTCGGCGCGGACACTGAAGGCGAGCAGGGCGGCCAGCAGGAGGGTCTTGATGGATGTGCGCATGCGATGGCCCTGTATAGTACCTTATTATTAGATGCCGACCCAGGTGTTGTCGATGACCCATCCGGTGGCGCCGAGGTCCTTCATGCGGCCCGCGTTGAGGGATTCCGCATGGCCGTCCATGAAGGTGGTGTTGGAGCGCGCGTCGTGGGGGGCGATGATGCGGGACCAGGTCTGGCCGCCGGGGCAGCACCGCCAGGCGCCCGCCTCGCTGTATTGGTCGTAGGCCTCGAAGAGGACGGCGAACTCGCTGGGCGTCGCATGGGTGCATTTGACGATGCCGCAGCCGTCCATGAAGAGGTTGCTGTCGTAGCTGTAGCCGCTGCTGTCCTTCTTGTAGAAGGTCCAGATGTCCGTGTGGCCGGTGGGGCAGCCGTAGTTGATGAAGCGGTAGTCGTGGATGGAGTTGTTGACAGGCGGCGGGGTCATGGCGGGGCAGTAGCACTGCTTCGCCAGCTTGCCGCCGGAGACGCCCGCGATGTAGCCCGCGTTGCCGCCCCACGCGCCCAGATCCTGCGTCAGCTGCATCGCCCAGACCACGTTGATGGAATTGGATTTCATCTGGTTGCCCAGCCAGATGACGTCGTTGTTGTCATCCGCATACATGGTGATGGCCAGGCAATTGTGCTTCATGTTGTTGAGGCAGCTAATGGCGCGGGCCTTCGCACGCGCTTACGCCAGCGCCGGCAG
>CACZQQ010000379.1 GCA_902783355.1 uncultured bacterium | reverse complement strand
GGCAGCCACCAGCTGCGCGTCAAGACCACCATCGACAACCACTTGCGCGATTTCCGCCTGCGCCTCGTCGTCCCCAGCGGCATCGCCGGAAGATACTTCGTCAGCCAGAGCGGCGCCTTCCTCTGGCGGAAGTCGGGGCGGGAGCATGGACAGTGGAGCCAGAATTTCATGGAGCCGGAACGGATTGGCAAGAACTTCGACGGCATCGTTGGCAAGCAGGACGCGCGGGGCGGAATCGCCTTCATCAGCGGCGGCGGGCTGCATGAGGCGGGCGCCTTCGACAATCCCGAGGCGCCGCTGGTCGTGACGCTGCTGCGCGCCTTCAACCGGACGGTCCTGACCGACGGCGAACCGGCGGGCGAACTCAACCGGCTGCTGGAATGGAACTACCGCCTGAGCTTCTTCGACCAGCCGGCGGATTTCACGGAACTGTATCGTGAACGGCAGGTTGCGACGGCTCCTTTTTACAGCTACATGGTTCCGGCAGGGAAGACCGTCGCTCTTCCGCCGCCTGACAGCTTCTGCCAGTTGGACGGCGGCCTGGCTTTCTCGGCGCTGAAGCCGCCGGCGGATGGTGAGGCGCGTTGCGTCGTGCTGCGGCTGCTGAACCTGGGGGCGCATGAGGCGTCTGGAAAGGTGCATTTCCGGCTGCCGGTTCGCGCCGCCGAGATGTGCCGTCTGGACGAAAAGCCCTTGGCCCCTCTGGCGTGCGGCGGCCAGGACATCCAGCTCCGCGCGGCCCCGTGGAAGATGGTGACGGTGAAGGTGCGGTTCTAGATGCAATTACTATGAGCGGCATGCAGATGACAACGATTTTAGAGAACGACGCCCTCTCCTTCGGGTTTTCCAGCGCCGCCTCCCTTGTGTCGTTGAAGTACGCGGGGCGCGAGTTTCTGGCTTCAGATTCCCTTCCGGAACTGTTTACACTGTTTCTGCGTCGGCGGGGCGGCGGCAAGGCGCAACCTGTGCGCAGCACGGACTTCGCCGACATCCGCGTGCTGTTGGAGGAGGACGGCGGCGTGCGCGGCCTTGTCCTCCTCTTCAGGGCGTGCCGCGACGTTCCGGGGCTGGAGGCCCGCGCCCGCATCCGTCTTGACGGGGCGACGGCGTTCAGCCGATGGTCGCTGGACGTGTGCCGTTTGCCGGCGTCGCTGTACTGCGATTCGTTCCTGTTCCCGCAGATGGAGTTGGCCAACACCCTGCGCGGCGTCGGCGGCGACGGCGGTTTTTTCTGGCCGGGGATGGAGGGGACCGTCTTCCACGAACTGGAGACCCGTCAGCGCAGCGGCGGCTTCGCCAGCGCTCTGCTGGAGTACCCGCTGAACGGCGTCGGACCGTACTATCCGGGGCCCGTCCCCATGCAGTTCGAGGCGTATACGACAGGCCACGGGAGCCTGTATTTCGGGTGCCACGACACGTCGCATGCGCCCAAAGGCATCGATGTGGCTCCGGGGGCCAGCGGCAACATCCGCCCCGTCTGGCAGTTCTTTCCGGGGGCCACGGGAGGCGCCTTCTCCTCGCCGGGCGAATTCGTCCTTGGCGGCTTCGAGGGGGACTGGCAGGACGCCTGCGTCATCTACCGCGACTGGATGGAGCGCCACGACAGGACGCTGCCGCCGAAGACCATTCACAACCCGGACCTGCCTGCGTGGGTGAAGGACTCGCCTGTGCTGCTGGCGTATCCTGTCAAGGGCAGTGGGCTTGACCTTGGCAGCTTGGAGGGGAACGCGTACTTCCCCTACGACAATGGCCTGGAGGTCTGTCGCCGCTACCACCGCCTGTGGGATACGTCGGTCATGGCGCTGCTGATGCATTGGGAGGGGACCGCGCCCTGGGCGCCGCCCTATGTCTGGCCGCCCTACGGCGGCGAGCGGATGCTGTCCGACTTCGCCCGCCGGCTGCACGAGCAGGGCGACCTGCTGGGCGTCTACTGTTCGGGAACCGCCTGGACCAACACGAGCTCGATTGACCCGTCCTATTCGCGGGAGCAGGAGTTTGCGGAACGGCATCTGGAACGGGAGATGTGCGTGGGGCCAGAGGGCGAAATGTACGCCAAGGTATGCAACGGCCCTCCAGGACAGGGCCAGCGCATCGGCTTCGACAGCTGCGTGGCGCGCCCCTGGACCGTGCGCACCGTGACGGAGGAGATCCGGAAGTGCGTGTCGGATTCCGGCATCGACTACCTGCAGTACTTCGACCAGAACCAGGGAGGTTCGGCGCCGCTGTGCTATGCGGAGGGGCATGGCCATCCGTGCGCGCCCGGCCCATGGCTGACAGAGGCCATGTCGGCGCTGCTGGACCAGGCGGCTGGCGCCCTTGACGGCGTGTCCCCCCGCCCCGTCATTGGCTGCGAGAATGCCGCGGCGCATCCCTACATCCGCAACCTTCAGCTGAACGACCTGCGGAACCACCTGACATGGCTCTATTCCGTTCCTGTCCCGGCCTACAGCATGGTGTTTCACGAATACATCAACAACTTTACCGGCAACGGCGTCTGCCTGGCCAGCTGGATCGACCGCGCCAGAAGCCCATGGTTCCTGCTGCATCGGCTGGCGTATAGCTTCGTCAGCGGCGAAATGCTTTCCGTGGTTCTGAAGGACGGCGGGGCGATCCACTGGAGCTGGGTCTGCCGCTGGGACGAGGAGCCGCCGGAGCAGCCGCCGCTCCAGCGCCTCATCGGCGCCATGACGGCCTGGCGGCGCCATCGCGCCAGGGACTTTCTTGTCTTTGGCCGCATGGAGAAGAATGTCGGCGTCGCCTGCAGGAGCCGGACGCTTTTCTTCACCGTCGGCCGCGCGCCTGTCGAGCTGCCGGTCGTTCTCGCCTCGCGTTGGCGTTTCCAAGGGCGGGAGGCGGTTGTCCTTGTCAATGCGGGCGACCGCGGCGAGGACGTCCTGGTTTCGTTCGACGAGCCGCGCGTCGGGGTGTGCAGACGCGATCCCGAGCGGGATGGGGAGGATGAGACGTTCCGCGGTCGCGAGGTGGCGCTGTCCCTTGCGCCTTGTCAAATTGTCATGTTGGAGTTGTCATGAACCTGCATTGGATTGACTGGACCATCGTCGGCGTGGTGCTGGCCGCGTTGCTCATGATTACGGCCTATGCGCGGCGCTACAACCGGAGCGTCAGCGACTTCCTGGCCGCGAACCGGCTTGCAGGCCGCTATCTGCTGACGGTCTCGTCAAGCATTGCAGGCGCCATTGCGCTTGTGGCGAACTGGGAGATGTTCTACAGCAACGGCCTGCCGGTCCAGTGGTGGTGGATGATGAGCGCGCCGCTGGGGCTCTTCATCGCCCTGACCGGCTTCGTGGTCTACCGTTTCCGCGAGACGCGGGCCCTGACGCTGGCGCAGTTCTTCGAGGTGCGCTACAGCCGCCGGTTCCGCATCTTCTCCGGCTTCCTCTGCTGGGTTTCCGGCATGCTCAACTTCGGGATTTTCCCCGCCGTCACCGCGCGCTTCATCATCTACTTCTTCGGATTGCCGTCGACGTTGCATTTCGGCGGCTTCCAGCTGCCCACCCTGGCGGCGGTGATGCTGGTCTACCTGGGCATCGCTGTCTACATCGCCTGCTTCGGCGGCCAGATCAGCATCATGCTGACCGACTTCTT
>CACZQQ010000378.1 GCA_902783355.1 uncultured bacterium | reverse complement strand
GCCTCGGCGGAGTAGGTGATGACGTTCTTCTTGCCGGCGGGGTAGAGGTTGTTCTTCGTGGTGACCGGCGCGTAGCAGCTGTACTGGTAGTACCCTGCGGCGCTGACGATCAGCTTGTTGCCCTGGACGGGGCAGCGGGCGGTGCCGCTGTCGTCAGGCATGTACTTGTCTTCGAAGAGTTTGCCGCACCAGGTCACATACCACTTCTTGTAGTGGTTGTAGGTGTAGTCGCTGCACCAGTAGATGGGGATGTTGCCGTTGCTGTCGTCGGCGTAGATGAGCATGGCGAGAGAGTCGGTCTTCAGGTTGTTGATGCAGGAGATGGCGCGGGCCTTCGCGCGGGCCTTCGCCAGCGCCGGCAGCAGCATGGCGGCCAGAATCGCGATGATGGCGATCACGACCAGCAGTTCGATCAGGGTGAAGTGTCTTCTCATTTCCTTATTCCTCTCGGGTTGTGGGTTGCAACGGTATGACAAACACAGAACTCAAGACAAAGTGTTCTCCTGCCGGAAGGCGCGGAAGCCGGCGGCGACAAGCCCCGCGTCCCCCGTGCCCGCGAACCAGTCGATGCCGCGCTGACGCCACCGCGGCAGGTTGCCGGAGGCCGTCCCCAGCACGAGGCCCGCCTGCTTGGTCTTGCGGCAGATCTCGTCGATGACCTTCTGGACCTCCTCGTTGTCCAGATCGTGGGAGTAGCCCATGCTCATGGCCAAATCGCAGGGGCCGACGCAGATGCTGTTCAACCCCTTCACCGCCAGAATCTTGTCAAGATTCTCGACGGCGCGGATGTGCTCGATCTGGACGATGATCCACGGCGCGTCGTCGCTCTGGTCGAAGTAGGTGTTGAGGGGGATTGAGTTGTAGGCGGCGCCGCGCTTGACGCCGCAGCCGCGGATGCCGCCGAGGGGATAGCGGCAGGCCGCGACGGCCGCCTCGGCGTCCTCCGCCGTCATGACCATCGGGATGATGACGCCGGCGGGATTGAGGTCCAGCACGGGCTTGAGCAGGTTGGCGTCGTTGGCGCGGACGCGCACCAGCGGCGCGCAGTCGGAGGAGGCCGCGGCGACGATCATCTGCTTGACGGTGTCGATGCTCATGGCGCCGTGCTCGCTGTCGATCCAGACGAAGTCGAGGCCGGCGTAGCCCGCGATTTCGGCGGACTCGGGGCAGCCCATGTTGAGGACAGCCCCCAGGGCGACGCGTCCGGATTCGATGACAGAGCGGAGGATGGCGAGGCGCGAGACCTCGGCCACGGTCGTGAATGTATGTTTTTGCATGGTTACCTATGGATTTGCGAGGTTTGAGGGACGGCGAGGGCCGCCAGTTGCGATTTTGCCATAATATATGTTTTTTGCATCTTTTTTTCGTGTACAGAAGTTGCGATTATGACATGAAGGATTATGTTTTTGCAAAGAGCCGCAATAAACCCAACTTTCCTTCGCCATGAACATTTCCATTCTTGGATACGGCTACAACACGGAGCGCCTGCGCAACCGGCACGTCATCAACAGCACGGCCATCGGCCTCTATGTGTGCGGCCTCAAGCACAGCCGCGAATTCTATCCGGACGGCCGCATCCGCACGCCGGACGTCAGCGCGCGAATCCCCTCGTTGCGTCTCTATTTCCCTGACGGCGTAAGCGAATACGAATATGAGAACATACGCGAGAACTGGTGGGTCGCCTTCGGCGAGCCGTCGCCTGTCTACTACGATTCCGCGGCGCGGCAGCCGATGTTCCGGACGGAGGAGGGCGGCATTCCCATCAAGGCGGAGATTCCGCTGGCGCCGGCGGAGATTCCCGCCGTGCGCATGGCGTTCACCGACATCCGCAGCGGGTGGGAGTCCGGCTCCCCTCTCGGCCGCGCCATCGCCGAACTCGTCCTTGGCAGCCTTCTGGCCAAGTTCCTCAGCTCCGAATACCAGCTGGCGGCCCCCACGATGGCCGACCGCTACAAGCAGCTCATTGACGCGGATGTCCATTGGTTCCATACACTTGAGGAACTCGGCGCGCAGCTGGACCTCTCCCGCGACGAGGCGCGCGCCTGCTTCCAGCAGAAGTTCGGCCTGACGCCTGGCAAGTACCGGATACAGCAACGGCTGGCCCGCATCATGGAACTCATCACCTCCAGCAATCTTAGCATCAAGGAGATCGCATGGGAGTGCGGCCTCAAGAACGTCACCTATCTCAACGCCATCACAAAGCGCCATTTCGACTCGACGCCCGCCGCCCTCATCCGCCATTTCCGGCGGGTGCTTATCTGAACGCGCCCGCTCAACGGGTCGCCTCCTTATTCCAATACGACAAAAAGGGCGCGTTTGGCAGGGACGTTGCGGCGCAACGTCCAGCGGCCCTCCTGCGGCGCATAGGGGATGGCGCGCCACTGGCCATCCTCCTCCAGGACGGTTGCCGTGGCGAATCTGGCGGCATCGGGCAGGTGGAAGACAACCTCCTCCCACGGGTCGTTGGAGAAGTTCATGAAGCCGGCCACCGTCCGCCCGTCGTCCAAGTCGCGTCGCACGGCGAAGGGGCAGACGCCGTCGCCCGTGACGCGGAAGGGCGCCTTGCCGAGTGCTTCCAGCAGGCGGTCGAAGGCGGCGAGGCGCTGTGGCGAGCAGAAGGAGGCGTTGCCGGCAAACGGCTCGTATTCGAAGGCGTGGACGAACACGCTGCCACCCAAGCGGTTGTGGAAAAGCGTGGCGGTGACGCCCAGAGGCTTGTGGTTGTAGTCCACGCCTCGGCTGAAGACCTGCGCGCCGTCGTCGGGC
>CACZQQ010000377.1 GCA_902783355.1 uncultured bacterium | reverse complement strand
GCCTGGCAGCCGCTGAAGGCGCAGGCGCGCACGTGCACGGGGCCGTCAAGCCAGAGGGCGCCGCCCTGGCCGGCGTGCGGGTCGCCGGCCGCCTCGCCCAGGTCGCAGCCGTCCGCGAAGTGGAGGCCGGAGAGGGTGGCGGGCACGTTGGTTTCGCAGGTGAGAAGCGTCCCCTGGCTGCCTGGCGGCGGCCGCAGGCGCGTCGTGGCCGCGTATTCCCAAAGTTCCACGAGGCCGTTGCCGTCGACGTCCGCGCGGACGCGCTCGTCGGGCGAGGCCTCTGTGCCTTGGAAGCCGCCATGGAGGCTGACGCCGCAGGGCAGGAGATAGCCCGCCGTGGGGACGACGCCGTTGGCGACGACGGGCGCCTGCCAGTCGCCGCCAGTCAGCCAGATTTCGTCGTCTGCGGCCGCGCGCGCCAGCGCCGCCTCCAGCGTCCGCAGGGGGGCTGACCAGTTGCGGCCGCTGTTCGTGTCGGCGCCGTCAGGCGAGACATGCCATACGGTCGCCTGGCAGAGCAGGCAAAGGGCGGTGCAGAGGAGGAGGGTAAGCCGCGAGAGGGCGGCTTGGGACTTGTGCAGGACGTTTTGTTGCATGTGCGCCTCCGTGGTGGTAGTTGGGGAAAGTCTCCCGGGGCGCGCGTGACGCGTGCGGGTCGTCCATGGGAACGCGGCGCGCCTCGCGGGAGACGGCCTCAACTTATCGGCGGTCAAGGCCGGCGGCGCGCGCGGACCCCACAATCCCATTCCCGCCTGGGATTTTATGAGACTTTACGCAGGAGGCGGCGTGCCGGCGGCCGCGTCCGTTTGCGCCCCGGCGGCCGTTTGGCACACGCTCCAGGCGCAAGCCCACGTAGGAAGACACCCTTTTCGCATGGGGTGGCGTGGAAAATGCCATGCTATATTATATCCATCTTCAAGCCACCCCGACAGGACCGTCCATGTACAAGCATCTCTTCTTCGACGACCAGCGCCTCTACGTCCGCCAGGGCCTCCGCCGCGAATACGGCACGCCCCAGGTGGTCGGCACCTATGTGGACCCCAATCTCTCCTCCCCCTACGGCTGGGCCTTCGCGCAGCGCGGCCCCGACGGCAAGGTCCATCTGCTCTACAACGGCATCCTGAAGACGGACGACGGCAAGCCCGTCCACGGCTACGGCATCGCCGCCAGCACCGACGGCGTCCATTTCGCCCCGCAGGAGACGGACATCGCGTATGACAACAACAAGTGGCCGCTGCCCAACCAGATTCTGCCGCCGAGCGAGAAGACCTCCGAGATCGCCAGCCTCCTGGAGGATCCGAACGCGTCTGCCTCTGAACGCTATAAGATGTTGTATGCCGATATATTAAATAGGTTCTACATCAGCGACGACGTCTATGCCTCGCCGGATTTGGTGCATTGGACGAAGATGGAGGGCAGCTGCTGGAATCCGACAGGGACGGAACCCATCGCGGGCGCCTTCTACAATCCGCGCACCAAGGGCTTCACCGTCATGGCGCGTCTCGACTGGGGGCAGCGCCGCGTCGGCATCACGGAGACCGCCGACTGGAAGACCTTCACGCCCGTGGACCTCTGCCTCCAGTGCGATTCGCTGGACGAGCCGCTGGCGGAAATCTACGGCATGCCCTCCTTTGAATATGACGGCTGGTTCATCGGCTTCCCGCTTGTCTACTCCGGCTTCGAACAGGGCGTCTACACGAAATACGCCTCCGGCGAGATGCGCGTGCAGCTGGCCTACTCGCTGAACGGGCGTCACTGGCAGCGCTCGCTGCGCACGCCTTTCATCGGCGGCGAGGCCATTCCCGACGGGCCGTGGCCCATGGCCTTCCTCTCCTCCATGCTGCGCGACAGGGACGGCTCGATCCTGCTTTACGTCTGCGCCAGCCACAAGCAGCACGGCACGCCCTATCCGCAGATGGTCGGCCAGGCCGCCGTCAAGGTGCTCCGCCTGCGGGAGGACGGCTTCGTCAGGCTCGCCACGGAGGCGGGCCGCGAGGGCGTTGTCGCCTTCCGCGAGACCTGCTGGCAGGGCGGCCCCCTGCGCATCAACCTCCAGGCCGAACACGCCACCTGCGCCGTCTACAAATACGACACGAAGGGGCAGGAGGCGTGGCTCTCCCACGAAGCGTGCGTCCCCTTCTCCGGCGACAGCACATGCTGGACGCCGCAGTGGCGCAACGGCTCGCTGGACGATCTGAAGGGAAAGCTTGTCAACATCGAGGTGCGCCTCCGCGACGGCGCCCTCTACGCCGTCTCCTACGACGGACTCCCCCTCATGAACAGCCAGTCGGTCCGCTACGCCGAATTCGGCATCCTGCCGGAAGCGGACCGGATATTCTGAAAGAGCGGCCGCCCGGCGGGAGTTGCCGCCGGGTTGTTGCAAGCGACGGGGGGGCAAGCCCCCCGAACCCCCTGAAGGCTCGCTTGGCGGCGGCAAAGCGCCGGAGGGCGCGTCCTCAGTAGGCGAAGACGACCATCTGGTGGCAGGTGAGTTCGGGGAGGGCGATGCGGTAGCGGCCCTGCGCGTCACGCTGCAGCGGCAGCGCTGTCCCCTGCGGCTCCAGCGTGATCCGCTTGACTTCCGCGGGCAGTCGGACGGCCGCCGTGACGTTTGGCAGCGGGTTGAGCTCTTCGATGACCTCGATGGGCCTGGTGGGGCGGATGGCGTGGCCGGGGGAGGGCGTCTCGCAGCCGCGCAGGACCGTATTGGCGTAGAGCAGGTGGAGGACGTAGCGCTTCTCCTGCGGCTGGTGCATGAGGGTGACGCGCCCCTGCGAGGGCAGGTTTGTCTCTGTAACTAGTTTATCTCCAAGGAGTTGCTTGATTGCGGCCGCCACGAAGTGCTTGAGGATCACGCTGCCATAGTCGTTGTAGAGCTTGAAGACGGGGTGCGCGAAGTAGAGGATCTGCTTCGAGAGGACGCCCGCGTCGTAGCCGGAGGGCTCCGGCCGGAAGGGCGTGTGCTGGTGGCTGCAGAAGTGGTTGTAGGCGCGCGTGAAATAGGGGAGGTAGAGCTGCCCCAGCGAGACCGCGCCCGCCTTCGCGCGGATCTTCCGCGCGCCGTCGTACATGACGAAGGGGGTCGTCACGCCATCGGGCGCAAAGGCCTGCGCCGCCTGGATGTAGTCGGGGAAGGCGTCGTTGTCGCCGCCGTCCTCGGCCTGGATGTCGAAGGCGAACCCGTCCTTGTCGGCCCAGAGGCCCGCCTTGCCGGAGAGGACGAGTCGTCCGCCGCGCGCGAGGAAGGCGTCCACCTTGGCCTTGAGGGCGGGCGTGACGCGGATGTCGTCCGCCATGACAAGCATGTCGTATCCGTCGAGGGGCATTTCGCAGTCGAGGAAGTCGAAGAAGAGGTGGCTTTCGAGGAGGAGGCGGTTGGCGCCTGTCTCGCTGTGGTTCTGGGCGGCGTTGACGCCCTGGATGGCGCCGTTGAGGGTGCAGGAGGAGTTGGAGAGGATGGCGATGTTGGCGGCGCTCTGGACGTCGCGGCACCAAGGCTCCTTCTCTTCGACGTCGGCGTAGGCCTGGCCGATGAGGCGGTAGGTGGATTCGTCCAGCCTGCCGTCGGGGTGGAGCTGGTCGCCGATGCTGCATTTGGAGCCGTAGGCGAGCATGGCGTCGCATTCGTACTTGAGGGCGTTGGGGTGCTTGAAGCCGCCGAATTCGCCCCATGTGGTGTGGAACTTGCCGGTCATGCCGAGGAAGTCGAAGGGCAGCTTTCGGCAGTAGGCGGCGGACATGGGATAGTGGTCGTAGCCCCAGCCGCCGGTGGGCAGCGATTCGAGCTCCAGGTGGCTGAAGTAGGGGAGGATCGCGTTGTTGCCGGGCGTCACGTTGCCGCTGTTGTGGAAGACGGGCATCTTGGGGTCGCGCGACCTTGCGGCCTCCGTCAGGCGGCGGTAGTAGTTCATGAGCACCTGGTCGCCGAAGCGGCGGCGGTCGGCCGGCTTGTGCGGGTCGAGGCCCTGCGCCTCCATGTCCTCCAGGCAGCGCTGGCAGACGCACTGCGGCTGGTTGATGATGTCGAGGAGGACGCCGTCGGCGTCGGGGAACATCTCGACGACTTCGCGCGTCAGGTCGCAGAGGTAGTCCAGATAGGGCGTGTTGAAGCACAGCTTGCGGAAGCAGGCGTTCAGCGGATCGGTCTGGTGGAGGTGCAGGTCGTCGTTGTAGGACTTCATGAGCCACTCGGGGTGCGCTTCGTACTGCCATTGGCTGAAGCCCGCGGAGATGTAGACGGGCGTCCTGACGCCGATTTCATGGCAGGCGTCCATCTGTTCGCGCAGCAGGTTGAACTTGAGGCCGGGGTGCATGCGGCCCACCTTGGTGGGGTGGTAGCAGTAGCCGTGGTGGCAGGTGGAGAAGAGGGTGATCGAATCCACGTGGGCGGCCTTGAGGGTCTCCTGCCACGCCTTGCGGTCGAAGGCCTCGCCGATGCCGTCGATGAGCGGCGACGTGTGGAAGTCGAGGTGGACCTGGCGGAATCGCAATTGCTTTAAGTAGTTCATTTTCAGTTAGTTATGGTTATTCAAGGAGGAATTTCAGGAGGCCGCGGCAGCCGCGGTCGATGTCGTGCCAAGTGGTCTCGAAGTCGTCCGAGTACCACGGGTCTGCGACTTCGGCGTCGGGCTCGCCCGCGAAGGAAAGCAGGAGGGCGCTGTGCCGCAGGACGAAGTCGCGTTTCTCCTGCGGGAAGAGTCGGAGCATGTTAGCGACGTTGGCCCTGTCCATCGCGACGAGGAGGGTGGCGTCGTCCACGTCGGCGGGGGCGAGTCGCGTGGCGCGGTGGGGCGGCATGGGGACGCGGTGCGCCATGAGGGTCCGCCTTGCGGGCGGGTAGATGGGGTTTCCGAGCTCCTCCGTGCTGGTCGCCCGCGAGAGGACGCGGTAGCGCGTCACGCCCGCCTCTGCGAGCAGCTGCGCCATGCGGCATTCGGCCATGGGGGAGCGGCAGATGTTCCCGTGGCAGACGAAGAGGAGGGTCGTGATGTCATCCGGCGTGAGCATGGCAATACTATAAGGCCTGAATTGAGAAAAATGACGTGCGCGAGCGAAAAGCGCGGGATTTGGGGTACATTATCGTGGATTTCGGAGAACAAGCCCCATCATCAGGAGAGAGACCATGTCCTACGTGCTTCTGACCGGCGGCGCCGGCTTCATCGGCTCCCATACCGCCGTCGAACTCATCCAGAACGGCTGCGAGGTCGTCATCGCGGACGACCTTTCCAACAGCGAGATCACCGTCGTCGACCGCATCGCGCAGATTACGGGCGTGCATCCCGCCTTCGTCCACGCGAATGTCTGCGACACGGCGGCCGTGGAGACGCTCTTCAGCCACTACGACATCGGCGCGGTCATCCACTTCGCCGGCTTCAAGGCGGTAGGCGAATCGGTCGCCAAGCCGCTGGAATACTACCGCAACAACCTGGATTCCGCGCTGACGGTTCTGGAGGCCATGCGCCGCCACGGCTGCAGGCGCTTCATCTTCAGCTCCTCCGCCACCGTCTACGGCTCCAACAGCCCCGCCCCCTATTCGGAGGAATCCCCCACCGGCAACTGCACAAACCCCTACGGCTGGACGAAATACATGATCGAGCAGATTCTGCAGGGTGTCGGCAAGGCGGAGCCGTCGATGGCCATCTCCATCCTGCGCTATTTCAATCCCATCGGCGCCCACGAGAGCGGCCTCATCGGCGAGAAGCCCAACGGCATCCCCAACAACCTGCTGCCCTACATCACCCAGACCGCCGCAGGCATCCGCAAGCAGCTCTCCATCTTCGGCAACGACTACCCCACGAAGGACGGCACCGGCGTGCGCGACTACATCCACGTCGTCGACCTGGCGCGCGGCCATCTGGCGGCCCTCCGCTACGCCGAGAAGCACGACGGCGTGGAGGTCTTCAACCTGGGCACGGGCACCGGCTACAGCGTGCTTGAGATGGTCGAGACCTTCCAGCGCGTCAACAATGTCCCTGTACCTTATATAATGGCGCCGCGGCGGCCGGGCGACGTGGCCGAATGCTACGCCGTGCCCGACAAGGCGCGCAGGCTTCTCGGCTGGACCGCCGGCAAGACGCTTGAGGACATGTGCCGCGACGCGTGGCGCTGGCAGCAGAACTGCAAATAGGGCGGCGGCATGGCGGAGCGGAGGAAGACCATCTGGAAGGCGGGCACGATGCTCTCGCCCGTCCCTGCGGTGCTCGTCGGCTGCGGCGATGTCGGCAAAGGCACCGCCAACCTGCTGACGGTCGCCTGGACGGGCATCGTCTGCTCCGAGCCGCCCATGCTGAGCATCTCCGTGCGCCCCGAGCGCCACAGCTACGGGCTGATTTGCGGCAGCGGCGAGTTCACCGTCAACGTCCCCTCCGCACGCCTCGCGGCCGCCGTGGACGCCTGCGGCGTCCTCTCCGGACGCGACGTGGACAAGTTCGCGAAGTGCCGCCTGACCGCCCTGAAGGGGTCTCAGGTGGCGGCGCCGCTCGTGGCGGAGTGCCCCATCGCGATGGAGTGCCGCGTCGCGCAGCGTCTGGCCTTGGGCAGCCATGACCTGTTTATTGCGCAAATACTTGCAGTGCAAGTAGATAGCGATATTGTGGACGAGAAGGGGCGCCTTGACATCGACAAGGCGGGGCTTCTCGCGTACGCCCACGGCCACTACTACGAGTTCGGGCGGTGCATCGGCCACTTCGGCTTCTCCGTCCGCCGCAAGCCCGGCCCCATCGTGCGCAGGTGACGGCCCGCCGTCGTCGTCGCGGCCTGCAGGCAACCCCTGCAAATTCCCGCGAGAATTTGCCGTATTGGCGAAGTTAGGTTATATTTTCTGCGGTTTCGCAAAAAGACCGTTCATCACCAAGTCCAACAGAAACAAGGAGTCCCCATGCACTTGAAGCCCATCGCCCTCCTGCTCGCCGTCGCGAGTCTGCTTTCCTTCCTGCACGCCGAAGAGGTGAAGCCGCTGGACATGCCGCCGGTGCTTCTGAGCCAGGCGGTGGACATCCTCGACACCACCAACCACGGCCTCGGCCCGGAGGGCATGAGCAAGGAGCTGCTGCGCGAGCGCGTCAAGATGGCCTACGACGCGGGCATCCGCAAGCTCTACTTCCGCGCGACGGGCGGCGTGGTCTACTATCCGGGCTCCAAGCTGCGCCGCTTCTACAAGGGCATCCGGCCCAACGGCGGCGCGGGCGGCGTGTATACGCTCTCCCACTACGACGTCCTGGCGGAGTATCTCAAGGTCTGCCACGAGATGGGCATGCAACTCTACTATTGGGAGCCTGTCTTCGACACATGCGGCGGCTACCACTGGCCGCTGGGCACCGAATGGGCCGAGCAGTACGGCGAGTGGCCCTTCCGCGACACCTCCATTCCCGACGAACGGCATTGGGAGCACCGCCTCGCGCGCCGGCCGCCGCAGGAGCTGGCTCGCCCCATCCGCAGGATTGTGCTGAAGATTTCGACCGTGCCCAAGCTGACCGCCGAGCAGGTCCAGATCTACACGGGCATGCACAACCACGACTTCGAGCCCTACGAGAAGCCCTACACCCTCTCCGTCATTCCCGCGCCCGCAGGCGCGAAGAGCTACAAGGCCCTCATGGTCTTCGACGACCTGCAGATCGAGAACCCCTGCATCAAGTTCGTCAGCAAGGTGACCGACCAGCTGGTGGGCATCGATCCGGACGGCGTGGGCAGCATCACCGCCGAATACGACGACGGCACGCCGGTCGATCTCTTCACCTGCGGCGAGATCCTCCTCTTCGGCGACCTCGACCCCTGCCTCGTGCGCAACGGCCTCGGCGGCTTCTCGCACCATTGGGGCGGCCGCCAGTGGGGCGGCCCCATCTCCTTCATCGTGCGCTTCGGCGACTACACGCGCTACGCCATCGGCGTGCCCGAATACGCCTTCAAGGGGAACCGCGACCGCCTCAAGGCCCTCGTCGACGAACTGTACACCCTCTATCCCGCCATCGACGGCATCGCCTTCTCCATCCGGACGCACACGCTGCCCGCCGGCGGCAACGCGCAGCATGTCGGCTCCAGGCTCATCTACGGCTTCTCGGAGCCCGTCGTGCGCGAGTTCATCAAGAGGTACGGCGTGAACCCCCGCGAGG
>CACZQQ010000376.1 GCA_902783355.1 uncultured bacterium | reverse complement strand
CCATGCTCAAGGCGAAGCCCAGGAAGAGCATGCCGACCAGGGCGCCCACCACGCGCGAGACCTTCTTCTTGTCGGCCTTGTCCATCATATACGGCACACAGCAGAGCAGGCCAACGAGCGCGGGAATCGCCCAGGCCCAGAAGGTGAGGCGGCCAGCCCAGCCGAACTGCGGGTCCTTCAGCAGCAGCCTGTGGAGGAAGCCCTCGCGGTAGGACTGCCCGAATGCGGCAAACGCCTCCTCGCCCAGTTCCACGGCCTTCCAGTAGGCCTGCTGGGAGGTGCGCGACATCGCATACCACATGTTGGAGCCGATGGCCTCCGTGAAGCCGAAGAAGGTGTAGGCCCAGATGAGCTTGGAGTTGGCGCGCTTGGAGAGGACGGCGCACAGGAAGGCGGGCAGCGTCGCGCAGCCCAGCACGTAGAAGATGGTCTGCACTTCGGCGACCGACTGCTGCAGCCACTTGCCGGAGGCGTTCAGCGCCAGGCCGAAGGCGATGGTGAAGAGGCCGATGCAGACCGTCGCGATCTTGGAGACGTTGACCTCGCCCTCCGGCGTCAGGTTCTTGTTGATGAACTTGACGTGGAACTCCTTGAGCCAGACGGTCGCCATGGAGTTCATGCCGCTGGACAGCGTGCTCATGATGGCGGCCAGCATGCCGGCGATGAAGAGGCCAGGCAGGGGGTGCGGCAGGTTGGTGGCCACGAAATGGAAGAAGGCCAGGTCGCCGCGGTTGGTGCCCTCCAGGAACGGGTCCGGATGCTGGTAGTAGTAGGTGAAGACGGCAAGGCCGACAAACCAGAGGATGACGGAGAAGAAGAAGGAGAAGAAGGTGGCCACGCACTGCGCCTTGAAGCCGTCCTTCCAGTTCTTCGTGCTCATGAGGCGCTGGATGGAGATCTGGTCGGAGCAGGCGATGCTCAGGTGGCCCGTGACGGACCCCCACAGCATCAGGAAGAAGAGCAGCCGCACGTAGGGCGACAGGCTGTAGAACTCCTTCATTGTGAACTGCGGCGCGCCATGGCCCTGCTCCAGGGCCACCTTGACCGCCGCCACCGCGCCGCCGTCGATCTTGATGCACAGCGCCACGATGACCACCAGGAAGCTGCCCAGAAGCACGAAGAACTGCAGCACGTCCGTCCACACGACGGCCTTGGCGCCGCCGATGACGGTGTAGATCATGCCGACGACGCTGACGGCGAGGATGGAGACCCATGGCGGCCAGTGGTAGGCGGCCTCGAAGATCTTGGCGGTGGTGTAGACGACCATGCCCAGGTAGATGATGCGGGAATAGAAGGCGGAGACGGAGACCAGCGCGCGGATGGACCTGTCGTAGCGGTACTCAAGATATTCATACGGCGTGAAGCTGCCCAGGCGGAAATAGAAGCGGACGAAGAGCAGGTAGCACGGGATGGGCAGCCAGCAAAGCACCATGCCGATGACATAGAGCGTCAGGCCGTGGTTGCAGATTTCGCCGGGCACGACCACCAGCGAGATGGAACTCAGCAGCGCCATGATGCAGGCCAGGCCCACTGCGACGAAGTGCATGTTGCGGCCGCCCATCAAATAGTTCTCGGAGGTCTTCTCGCCCCCCGCGCACCTGATGCCGATGCCGATCAGGGTCAGCATGTAGATCACGATGACCGCGTAGTCCCAGAATTGCCCACTTGTCAAGAATTGCATGTTCATGTCCTTTCCTGTCGCGTTTTGAATGACGATTGGTATGAAAATGAAAATCCCCTGGCGGCGCCCGGGGCATCGTATAATGGCTAAACTTTAATGCATATTGGCCGTTTTTTCAAGAGGACGGCCCATTTTTCGCCGCAAAACGCGACATTTTGAGGGGGCCCGGCCGCCACGGCCTGACGCAAATGATTTATATTATGGTAATTGTCTTTGCGCCCAGGCAACCCACCCGCCGACGGGCGCCAATCCTCCTCCTTCCCACCACGGAGCAATCAGTCATGCCCACCAAACGCAGATTCGAGATCGCCGAACTCTTCCCCCAGCCCAAAATCATCGAACTCGGGGAGGGCATCAGCGAACTGGCGACGGATGTGCGCCTGGCCACCATCAACGTCTGGCCCATCCAGAGGAAGGCGCTGCGCTCCATCCTGACCCTCGCCGGCGTCCGCGTCGTCGCCAACAAGAAGAAATACGTGGTGACCGCGACCGTGCGCGACCCGCAGGAGTGCCCGAAGGCCTTCGACCTGCGCAAGGTCCCCGAGGCGCTGCGGCGCGACTACTACGAGCTGCGCATCCAGGACAGCGAGGTCTTCATCGACGCCCCCTACCAGGAGGGCATGGTGTGGGCCGCCCAGACCCTGGGCCTCCTCTTCAAGATGATGTTCAACGGGCTGGCGGTCCCCAACCTGACCATCCGCGACTGGCCCAGCCTCCCCATGCGCGGCGTCAAGATGGACGCCTGCTGCGCCACGGACCGCATGGACCTGAACGCCTGGAAGCAGGCCATCGACGTCTTCTCGACCTTCAAGCTGAACCTGCTGGGCGTGGGCGTCTACGACTGCCTGCCCGACATGCGCCTCCCCGAAGCCGGACGGCCCGGAGAGTTCCTCTTCCCAACCGTCTCCGACCCCGCCTCCGACAACGACCCCCACTCCGAGACGAGATACCGCTATTTCAACGTCAAGTACGACCGCTGGTACGACAAGACGGAGCCCGGCCTCATGTTCCAGGAGGACTTCTTCGAGGACGTGGTGACCTATGCGCGCGAACGCGGCATGGTGGTCTTCCCTGTCTTTAACATTCTTGGGTCCAATACGCTACTTCCGCGCCTCCTGCCGGCCGTCTCGGCCCGCAACGCCAAGGGCAAGCCGACGGGGGCCGGCCTGTGCCTCTCCGCGCCCGCCGCCCGCGACGCGCTCGCCAAATACCTCCAGGCCTTCATGGAGAAATACTTCCCCGACGGCGTGGAGTACTTCCACATCGGCACCCTGGCGTCCCTGAAGAACGAGACGCCCTGCCAGTGCGCCAAGTGCAAGGCCGCCGCGCAGCCCAAGCTGCTGGCGGAGTACCTGGGCTTCCTGGTGGAATGGCTGACCGCGCACGGCGTGGGCAAGGTCGTCATCGGCGCCAACCTCCTCTTCCCGAAGACAGGCTTCGCCGCCTCCGCCCTGGGCCTCCTGCTGAAGAAGGCCGCCCTGAAGAGCAAGCTGGTCATCGACTGGTGCGCCACCGCCGGAGGACGCCCCTGCGAAGCCCCCAGGGTGGCGGAGGCCGCCAAGCAGAAGCTGGAGTCATGGGCGGGCCCCGTCGGCTCCATCGGACTCCAGGAGGTCTACCACGACAGCCGCAAGGCGCTTGACGCCGGCATCGCCGCCGCCGTCAAGGACAAGCTGGGCTGCGTGCTGGCCAACGTGCAGTACGACCCCGTCTACCTGGACCACTATGCGCTCCTGGGCGTGCGCACTTGGGAGGAGACCGACCCCAAGCTGGACACGACCGACACCCTGCGGGAGCGGTGGGCCGCCCTCAACTGGTACGCCTATGCGGACGAGGTGGACGGCGAACTCGACGCCATCGACCGCCTCTGCGCGAATCCCGTCTACCAGCTCTGCCTGCCGTCGCGCTATCTCTGCGTCTCCGGCAAGCCCAAGCCCTACCCCGCCGCCGCCCTGGAGGCGCTGGCCAAGGACAAGAAGGCCGCCGACACGCTCCGCGACCTCTCCCGCGAGGCGGGCGACATCATGGCCGCCATCAGCCGCCGCCTGGAGCGCGTCGCCTGGGCCGAACCGCTGAAGACCGCCCTGCAGAGCATGCTGGGGTGCGCCCAGCGCGTCCAGATCGACGCGGACACCTTCTGCCTCATGCTCGAGACGCGCCGCCTGGCCGCGGCCAAGACCCCCGCCGCCAAGCTGCAGAAGGCGCTGGCGGACGGCCTCACGCGCTTGACCGGCCAGCTGCAGGTCATTGAGGGCTCCATGCCGGACTGCCTGCTGTGGCTCTCCATGCAGCAGCTGGGCTGCTACAAGCTGCTTCTGGAGCGTCTGCTGGCCCAGCTCAAGGCGAAGACGCCGGCCGCCAAGCTCTGCTGGGAGATCCCCCTGAACTGGGAGGTCCCGGAGGACAAGTAGCCAGCCACCTCCGCCGCCCGTCCCTGACTTCTCTTCAAGGACCGCGGGGCGCCCGACGCCCCGCCGCTGACACACATGGCCGCCCCTGAACTGTCCCGCATACGGAACTTCTCCATCATCGCCCACATCGACCCCGGCAAGTCGACCCTGGCCGACCGCTTCCTCCTCCACACGCAGACCGTGGAGGTCCGCACCTTCCATGACCAGATCCTCGACGCCATGGACCTGGAGCAGGAGCGCGGCATCACCATCAAGTCGCATCCCGTCAAGATGTATTTCCATTCCAAGGACGGGAACACGTATGACTTCAACCTGATCGACACCCCCGGACACGTCGACTTCAGCTACGAGGTCTCGCGCTCGCTGGCCGCCTGCGAAGGCGCCATCCTGCTGGTGGACGCCTCCCAGGGCGTCCAGGCCCAGACCATCGCCAACCTGACGCTGGCCATGCAGCAGGGCCTCGCCATCATCCCCGTCATCAACAAGATAGACCTGCCGGCCGCCAACGTGGAGATGTGCCTGACGCAGCTGGAGGAGCTGCTGGCCATCCCCCGCGAGGAGGCCCTCCAGGTCTCGGCGCGGGCGGACATCGGCGTCGACGAGCTCATGGAGGCGGTTGTGGAGCGCATCCCGCCGCCGAAGGGCGACCCGAAGGCGCCCCTGCAGGCCCTCGTCTTCGACTCCATCTTCGACGACTACCGCGGCGTGGTCACCTATGTGCGCATCGTCAACGGCTGCGCCCATGCGCGAGAGGCAATCCATCTCATTGAAACTGAAGTAGATACGGATGTCAAAGAGGTCGGCTACTTCACGCCGCGCATGAAGAGCGAGGAGGTGCTGGGCGCAGGCGACGTGGGGTACATCATCACGACCCTGAAGGCGCCGAAGGACATCAAGGTGGGGGACACCGTGACGGGCGCGTCGAACCCCGCGAAGGAGGCGCTGCCCGGCTTCAAGCAGTCGGTCCCCATGGTCTTCTCGGGCATCTACCCCATCGAGGCGGACCAGTACGAACAGCTG
>CACZQQ010000375.1 GCA_902783355.1 uncultured bacterium | reverse complement strand
TTCTGCGTCACGCCGATGAGGTCGCAGCGGTTGGCGATGCGGATGACGCTGCCGGCGGCGGCGATGCAGATTTCCGGGTCCTTGTCCTTCAGGTACTTCATGAGGCGCTTGGCGTCATTCTCGTCGCCGATGTCGCCGACGGCCTGGAGGTAGAACCTGCGGATGCCGTCCGAGCAAGTCTCGACGCGCTTCCACAGTTCCGCGTGGTCGGCGTTCGTGATGTCGCAGTTGCGCAGGTAGGACTGGAAGGAGGCCATCTGGAAGGCCTCCGAGGTGCCGGGCAGGCGCCATGCCGTCTCCAGGACATCGTGGCAGTATTCAGGCAGTTCGTCCACATAGGTGCCCAGGGCGGCGGCGAAGGAGTTGCCCGCCTCCAGGCGCTTCTTCCATTCCGCGACGCCCTCCGCGTCCCCGGCCAGCACGAAGGCCATGATGGCGTATTCGTCCAGCGGGTTGTTCTGGCCGATGTAGGGCTTGAGCTGCGCCAGTTCCGCAGGCGAGAGCTGGAGGCCGAGCTTGCCGATGGTCTCGACGGCGTGCCCGGCGGCGGCGCTCTTCGGGTCGAAGGCGTTGGAGAGCAGCTCCTCGCGCAGGGCATTGCGCTTCTCGGGGCAGTTGCGGTAGAGGACGCGGATGCAGCCGATGCGGTACGGCGTGCGCGGCTCGGAGGCCGCATACGCCTTCTCGTAGATCTCCGTAGTCTCGTTGGAGAGGATGCCTGCATGGCAAAGCTCTTCAGCAGCATGGATTTGCGTCCATGCCTCCGTCGTGCGCATCAGGGTGAAGAGCTCGGCGCGCGCCTTCTCCTGCATGGAGGGGACGGTCACGCAGCCCGCCAGAAAGGCAACCAGGGCGACGGCAAGAATCAGCAGATGTTTCTTCATGGGGTTCTCCTTTAGTACCTATTAGTACCGCACATTGTGAGATGGACAAAAAAGCTATTCTTCGGGCAGGCCGGCGAGGCGGCGGCCGATGCGGATGGTGCTCATGGGGTCGCGCCCGTAGGAGACGCCGAGTTCGTCCGCCAGATGCTGGTCGACGACGGCGCCGCCGATGATGAAGCGCAGATGGCCCAGGCCCTGTTCGCGGGCCAGTTCGATGGTCTTGCGCATGGAGGCCACGGTGGTGGTCATGAGGGCGGAGAGGCAGACGATGGAGGCGCCCGTGCGCACGGCCGCGTCCAGAATGACCTGCGGCGGCACGTCCTTGCCCAGGTCCAGCACGTCGAAGCCGTAGTTGCGCATCATGACGATGACGATGTTCTTGCCGATGTCGTGGATGTCGCCCTGCACGGTGGCGAAGACGACCTTGACCTTCTCGCGTCCGTCGTCGGCCTCCTGCATGAAGGTCTGCAGATAGCGGGTGGCGGCCTGCATGGCCTCCGCGCCGGCGATGAGCTGCGGCAGGAAGTAGAGCTTCTGCTCGTAGCGGCGCCCCACCTCGGTGATGGCGGGCACGAGCACCTCCTGGATGATCTGCAACGGCGTCTGCTTCTTCTCGGCCAGCAGCGCGTCCACCTGCGTCTGGATGGCGCCGTCGTCGCCGTTGACGACGGCCTCGAAGAGACGCTGCGCGGGCGTCAGCGTCGATGAGGGCGGCTTGGGCGCGGCGGGCTTGGCGTCCGCGGCCTGGCCGTATCTGGCGATGAAGCGCTGCTGGCGCGGATCGCGCGCGGCGAGCGCGTCGCCCGCCGCCACGGCGTCCATGATTTCGGTGAAGAGGGGATTTGCGATGGCGGCGTTGAGGCCGCATCCCATGGCCATGCCGAGGAAGGTGCCGTTGAGGAGGCGCCGGCTGGGCAGGCCGAAGCTGACGTTGGAGAGGCCGCAGAGGCAGTTGAGGCCCTTTGAGCGGCACCACGCGATGACGTCGAGGGCGACCTGCGCGGCCTCCGGATTGGCGGAGACGGTCATGATGAGGGCGTCGATGCAGACATCCTGCGGGCTGTAGCCGTAGGCGGCGACGCGCTCCAGCAGCGTTTCGACGACGCGGATGCGGGCCTCGGCGGTCTCGGGGATGCCGCCGTCGGCGACAGGCAGGAGGATGGGCATGGCGCCATAGCGTGCGGCGATGGGCAGCACCTTCTCCAGGCGCTCCTTTTCGGCGGAGATGGAGTTGAGGAGGGCGCGGCCCGGATAGAGGCGCAGGGCGCGTTCGACGGTGGCGGGGTCGGTGGAGTCGATGCACAGCGGCAGGTCCGTGCAGCGCAGGAGCCGGCCGATGGCGGCGGCCATCATGGCGCCCTCGTCGATGCCGGCCAGCCCCATGTTGACATCAAGTATTTGCGCACCAGCAAGTTGCTGCTGTCGCGCAAAATCGCAGACAAGCTCCATCCTGCCTTCGCGCAATTCCGCCTGGAGAGCCTTCTTGCCGGTGGGGTTGATACGTTCGCCGACCACGGTGAAGGGCCCTTCGCGGGAGATGACGTGGCACTTCGCGGGGGAGGAGAGCATGCCCGCCGTGGCGCCGGACGGCGGCAGGGGCGCGCCCAGCGGACGCCACGCCGCAGCAAGCGCCGCGATGTGCGCGGGCGTCGTCCCGCAGCAGCCGCCCACGAGGGCGACGCCGCTGTCGTGCAGAGGCGCGGCCCATGCCGCGAACTCTTCGGCGCCCATGGGGAAGACGGTGCGGCCCACGTCGTCCAGCCGCGGGATTCCCGCATTGGGCTTGGCGACGAGGGGGATTCCCGCATGGGGGCTGAGTCGCTTCAAGAGGGCGGCCATGCGCTCGGGGCCGGTGGAGCAGTTGCATCCGAAGGCGTCCGCGCCCAGATGCTGGAAGGCATTGAGGGCCGCCAGCGGATCGGCGCCCGTCAGGCTTCGGCCGCTCTCGTCGAAGGTCATGGTGACCATGACGGGGCAGTCGGGGGCGGCCTCGCGAGCGCCCAGGAAGGCGGCGCGCGCCTCCTGCAAGTCCATCATGGTCTCGATGACAAAGCCGTCGCAGCCGCCTTCGAGGCAGGCGCGCGCCTGTTCGCGGAAGATGTCGACGGCCTCCTCGAAGGGGAGTTCGCCGTAGGGTTCGACGAAGAGGCCGGTGGGGGCCATGTCGCCGAAGACGAAGGCGCCCTCCCCTGCGGCCTCGCGCGCGATGCGGCAGAGGCCTGCGTTCACTTCGGCCAGCCGCCCCTCCAGATGGTATTCGGCCAGCTTGCGGCGGTTGCCGCCGAAGGTCGGCGCGTAGAAGAGGCGCGTGCCCGCCTCGCGGTAGGAGCGCACGATGTCGCGCACGACCTCCGGATGCTCAAAGGACCACATTTCGGGACAGCAGCCGCCCGGAAAGCCCCTGCGGGACAGCTCCGTCCCGTAGGCGCCGTCCAAAATGACGCCGCCACGGCATAAATCACGAAATTCTTGTCGGTTCATTCTGCTGCTCCGCCTTGGCGACACACGCCCAGGCGGTGACGCTCTTTTCGGGAATCATGAAGTATTCTGGCGTCAAGGTGACGCCCATCGCGCGCAAGTCCAGATAGCGGTCGAAGAGGAGCTGCGTCCTCAGCGGCATGTCGCCATAGCCGGGGGAGTAGCGCCTTTTGCACAACATAAGTCCTTGCGACAGAAGGAGTTGCGAAGAAACACGCTGCAGGGCGTCCATGGCGGCGTCGGCGGCTTCGCTGGCCACGGCGTCGTAGACGCACTGCTCCGCCATGGAGGCGAGCGCCTGCCGTGCGGCGACGACCTCCGCGCCCACGGTCACCGCCGCGCACCACAGCCAGGCGCCGCCGGCTCATTGCGCCGCGAAGCGCGCGCCGGGCACCAGTGTGCCGTCCGCCAGCAGGACGCCGTCCGCACGCGTCTCGGCGACGGGCAGGAGGCGGTAGCGGCCGCGCGGCACGCAGAGGGCGAAGGCGCGTTGCGCGGCCTCGGCGAAGCGCGCCTCGTCCAGAATGCGCGGCGCGCCTTGCCGCTGGCCAAGGCGCATCGCTATCTCCTTTTCAGGAAAAGAGATGGCGAGATGCTCCAAGATGTGGAGAGGGGAGGATGCCATGAATCAACTTGAGCGGCCGACACCTGGCGGTCACGGCCTCAACGGAAGAATTCGACAATGACAGCGATGGCGCCGAGGGCGAGGCAGTAGATGCCGAAGAGCCACATCTTGCCGCTCATGCGCAGG
>CACZQQ010000374.1 GCA_902783355.1 uncultured bacterium | reverse complement strand
TCGCCCTCCACATTGCGCGGCGGCGGCGTGCCCTTGAAGGCGGTGATGAGGAAGATGAAGGCCAGCCAGCTCTCGTGGTTGGGGCCGAAGCCCGTCCAGTTGACGGTGCCGCGGAGGGTCATGGCGGTCACCTCGATCTCGGCCTCCTCGCGCAGTTCGCGGAGCATGCAGGCGGCGGCGTCCTCCTCGGCCTCCATGTGGCCGCCCAGGCCGTTGTACTTGCCGAACTGCTCGTCGCTCTTGCGGCCAATGCGGTGGGAGAGCAGCACGGACTGGCCGTCCGGCGAGAGAATGTAGCCTAATGTACTTAAGATGGGGCAGTAGTTGACGGACATGGCGTTTTCAGATTTTCATTCGTGTCTGGAAGGAGAGCGGCTGGTGCGTGACAGGATGCGCGAACGCCAAGCGGCATGAAAGCAACGCGATGCCGTCGGACGGCGCGTCCGTCGGCGTGCCGCCGTATTTGACGTCGCCGACGATGGGCCAGCCGGCCCGCGACAGTTGCGCGCGAATCTGATGGTAGCGCCCCGTCTTCAGGTCGATCTCCAGAAGCGACGTCCCTTCACGGCGTTCAAGGACGCGGTAGCGCAATTCGCAGCGGCGGGCTTCCGGCGTGCCTTCGGGAACCGCGACGGCAACGCCGTCCCCATGCAGGAGCCAGTCCACCAAAACGCCCTCGTCGTCCATCACAACTCCTTGCACACAAGCAAGATATGTCTTTTTGACAGCGCTTTGCCTCATGGCTTCGTTGAGACGGGAGAGCGCCTTGGATGTGCGCGCGAAGAGGACGAGGCCGCCGACCACGCGGTCAATGCGGTGGACGGCTTCCAGGAAGACGGCCCCCGGCTTGTGGAAGGCCGCCTTCACCCACGCCTTGCCGGCCGCCTCAAGCGAATCGCCGTCGGTTCCGGAGGGCTGCGTCAGCAGGCCGTGGGGCTTGTCCAAGACAAGCAGGTGGTTGTCGCAGAAGATGGGTTCGTCAATGACGAGCACGGTCTATTTGAAGGCCTTGCGCAGCAGCTTGTTGATTTCTTCGCGGAGGGCAAGGAAGGCCTTTTCGCCCTTCGGATAGACGGCCATGCCGAACTTGCCGCCGGCCACGCTCTTGTCCAGCAACGCCATCAGCTTTTTGCGGCCGACCTTGGTTTCAAGCAGTTGCAGGACGCGTTGGTCCTGAAGGCCTTCGTGGAAGACCTCCAGACGGAGGGAGTCCAGCGGCTGGCCGTTGTAGCCCGGATAGACGACGAAGGGGTCGCCGGCGGGCCATGCGCCCTCGCCCGACTGCGAGAGGTAGGGATTCAGGAGGCCGCGGCTGTGCCGCCTGTAGTAGAAGTTGAAGCCCCAGTGCAGGAACCCCTTCACATCAAAGTAGTACAACTGCATGCCGAGGATGCGGTTGCGCGCGGAGGGCATGGCGATGAAGCGGTTGGTGTAGGTCAGCGCGGGCGCGCAGCATGTGTAGGTCCAATGCTCCGGCACGCCGGCCGCCACGAACTCCTCCAGATTGGTCACCAGCGGCACCGGCGTGGTCACAAGCCCCTGCTTGTAGTATTCCAAATGCGTGAGGGCGTCCATGAACTTGAAGCCAAGCAGCAGGCGCCGCAGGAGGCCCGACGCATGCTCATAATACGGCAGATGGTCGGAATGCGGTTCGTCGGAGCAGTGGAAGTAGCAGCGCGAGGCGACGCGCTTTTGACGCAGGAAGTCGGCCAGCTCCGGCAGGAAGGCCTCCAGGAAGGCGGCGTATTCGTCCGAATCGGAGGCCACGTCCCAGCCGAAGATGCGCTTCTGTTTGCCGTCCACGGTGGCGATGATCTTCGGCGTCGCCTTCGCCCCCCACTGCGTGAAGAGATGCGACATCTCGAAATAGCGCATTCCACATTGGGAGGCCAGCTTCAGCCAGCGCTCCAGACGGCTGAAGCCGAAGGCGTATTTGCCGCGGCGCACGGTCACGTCCACCAGCTGGACGGTGGGGCGTTCCGCGCCGATGTCGGTGTCCAGCGGCGGCGTGAAGAGGGGCGTCAGGATGAAATTCATGCCGTGGGAAGAGGCCGCGCGCATGAAGTTGCCGATGATGCGCCAGTGCTCCTCGCTGAAGACAGGCACGCCGTAGTAGTCGGCGAGGCAGTCGCAGTGGAACCAGTTGCAGTATTTGAGGGTCTGCGGCGGCAGCGTGGCCGCCAGGACCTCCACCTCGATGGCGAAGGTTTTGGTCAGATTGGGGACGCCCGCCGCCATGAAATGCGCGTCCAGCGTCGCCTCGACCTTGTATTTCCCTGGCGCGAAATCAATCGGGATGCAGATTTTGAACCAGAGGGCGTTCCATGAGCCGCGGCAGTCCGGCAGGTCGCCCATCTCATTGAGGGGTTCGAGCACGTCCGGATAGAGGCCGGGCTTCGTGTCAAGATAGTCGTCGTCGAAGGCGGTGGAGGGATAGTCCACAGGCACGGACTTGACGTAGCGGACGGAGAGCGCATTGCCAAAGGGAGACTCCACTTCAAGCAGACGCAAACGGTCGATGTACGTCTCGTCGAAGGGGAAGCGGTAGGCCAGCTGGAAGGAGACGGCCTCCCCCCGCAACGCCGTGCAACGCTTGTATGGTTCAGCATCTAACTCTTTGCAGCTAAACACTTTGGCCAATGAACTGCACCATCTTGCCTCTAACATCGTGCCTCTCCTGTTCTGCCCATCTTCGCACATTGACGCGCAAAAATGTGACTTGTTTAGTCTATCCCGCTGAAATCAAAAGAATTGTAGAAAACAAAATGCCTTTCTTTTGGAGACTTTCCGAACAATGGCCCGTCATCTGGGAAAGGCTTCTTCTGCGTAAAATCTCATAAAATCCCAAGGAGGCATGGGATTATGCATTCCGCATCCGCCTGTCACCGCGTGGGGGCTTACGCTAATGGGGTGGGCGGTCGGGGGGTGGATGGTACCCTTAAAGAGCCTGCCCCGCAAAAGAGTGTTTGGGGAAGAGACTTGAGATCATCCTGCCCCCTACGACTTCCGGCAGATTTCAAGGCAGAGGGCGTCCAGGCAGAGGCCCTCCTCGACATTGGCCCGCAACGAGGCGATGAAAGTCTCCACGGCGCGGCAGTCCTCTTCGGCCTCCGCAATGGAGGGGACGCCGTCGGGCGCCGTCGGACACACTTCCAGAAACTCCGGCTGCGGGAGCGCCTCCTTCGGGACGCCCGCCGCCATGAGATAGCGCTGTTGGAACCACGCCTGGATGGTCTCCAGCAGTTTCGTGCGCAGCCGCATGTATTCCGTCTCAATCTTGGTGACGCGCGTCTCCTCCAGCTGCTTGGCGATGGACTTGTCGTTGGCGGCGACTTCGTCCCACTGGGGGTCCCACGATTCCCTGACGTTCTCCTCCGCCTGGGCGCGCAGGGCCGAGAAGCACCTGCCCATGGCGGCGGAGGCGGCAAAGGCCACCTGCGTGCCCGCGCCACGGCGCAGCTTCGGCAGGAGGGCCAGGAACTCGGCGGGCACGGCCTCCCTGTAGTCGGTGCGATTGCGCAGCATGAGGACATTCTAGCAGCGGGAGCGGATGGTGGGCAGCAGGCCCTTGGGGCGCGTCGTCAGGAGCAGGAGCATGGTGTTGGCGGGCGGCTCCTCGAGTGTCTTGAGAAAGGCGTTCTGCGCATCCTGCCCCAGGCACTCCGCCTCGGAGATGATGCCGACCTTGAGCATGCCGCGCGGCGCCGAGAGGCT
>CACZQQ010000373.1 GCA_902783355.1 uncultured bacterium | reverse complement strand
TGCTCAGAAAGCATGTAATCCGTGAGGCCGAATAGGTTGGCGAGATAATTTGTCTTCTCCAGCGAGAGGTTTTCGTTGCAGTAGGCCAGATGCGTGTGGATGTGCGTGTCCACGAGGCCGAGGCGTCTGTCAAGTTGCAGATTGTCGTTGTGCCATTCCATCCGGCCGGTCGCAATGTCTATGTCCACGAAAGTGATACGGAATGGCGGCTCGCAGAGGGCGGGGGCCGCGAAGTAGGTGACGCCGTTGGGGGCGCGGTAGGGGCTGAAGCCTTCGTGGTGGTGGCCGGAGAGGGAGAGGAGGACGCCGGCGGCCGCTTCGGCCGCGGTGATTTCGTCCGCGTTGGTGTAGTTGTAGGGGCAGGGGGCCGTTCCCGCCGGAAAGCAGGGCGTGTGCTGCAGCGTGACGATGGGGCCGCTGAAGCCCTGCCGCGCCTGCGCGATGAGCGCGATGTCCTGCGGCGCGCGCCACGAATTGTAGCCTGGCCGCTCTTCGTCCGCAGGATTGACGATGAAGCGGATGCCGCCGAAGTCGACGATGCGCTCCGGCCGCGGGAAGTAGTTGTAGAAGGCGTCGGCGGGGCCGTCGTGGTTGCCGGGGATGACGATGACAGGCGACTTCAGCGCCTTGAGCAGCCGTGCGATGACCGCCAGGTCGTGGGGACCGTAACTTTCTGCGCCACGGTTGACCAGAGCGCCCGCCAGAATGGTCAGGTCGGGGCGGATAAGACGGTTCAGGCGGCAGACGGCCCGCAGGAAGAGCGTGTCGGCCACGCCTGTCTCCCGCACGTTGCAGGTCCTCTGCTCGAAACTGCTGTAGTGGATGTCCGCAAGAATGGCAATTCGCATGATGTAATATGTTGCAATTCAAATAGTTACATGTTTTCTTCTTACAAGCCTGTCCGCCAGGAGGAGGAGGCCGTAGAGGAGCATGGCGACGGGGGCCACGAGGAAGGAGGCGCGCAGCCCGTACTTGTCCCCCGTGAAGCCCATGAGCCATGTGAAGAGGCCGCAGCCGGGGATGCCCACGCTGGAGAAATAGACGTAGAGCATGGTGGAATCGAGATGCGGCAGTCGCAGGACGCCATAGACTTGCAGGGATGGCCAGAAGGGGGCGACGCACAGGCCCGACAGGAAGAAGAGGCCGTAGAGGGCGAGCAGGCCCGCCAGCGGCGAGCCGAAGGTCTCCGGACGTACAAGCATCAGCGCCGTGGAGACGGGGACGCCGATGAAGGAGGCCGACAGCAGCAGCGCCAGCAGGCGGCTCTGCGGGACGAAGCGCCCGTAGGAGTAGCGCCCCGTGAACATGCCGAGGCCGACCGCCGCCGTGCCGAGCACGCCCGCCCAGACGCCCGTGTGGAAGTTCAGCTGGATGTAGGCGGCCGCCCAGAAGGTCAGGCCGAACTCCGCGCCCGCGCCGATGAGCATGCAGAGGCAGTAGAGCCAGAAGCGGCCGCTGGCCAGGATGGGGCGCGTGCGCGCCCAGACGCCTGACTGGCGCTCCGGCGGCGTCTCCGGATAGCGGGCGGCGGGATTTTCGCGCCACAGGAAGCCCGCCGCGCTGGAGATCGCCACGAGGCCGCAGACGGCCACGATGCCGCGCCACTTCACGCCCAGCGTGTGCAGGAGGCCGACGAAGAGGACGGCAGAGACGGTCCCCACGGACCAGAAGCTGTGGGCGATGTTGACGTAGGCGGCCGGCTCCTTCACATGGAGGTCGTTGACGAAGGGCGTGGCCAGCCCTTCGCAGAGCCCTTCGCCCGCGCCGGCCACGAGGACGCAGGGGATGACCATCCAGTAGGCGCCCGCCAGGCTGCACAGCGCGACGCCGCCGCCCATCACGAGCATGGCGAGCCCCATGGAGATGCGCTTGCCCAGCCTGTTGGCGATCGCGCCGCAGGCCAGCAGGAGGACGACCATCGTGGCGCTGCGGCAGATGTGGAGGAAGCCGCCGGTGCCCATGCCGCCCGCATCGAGGGGGAAGGCCAGGTCGGCCCCCATCTCCACGAGGGTGAGCGGAATCACCAGCGAGCTGAAGGCATAGGCGGCGAAGGCGTAGAAGCAGGCGTAGTCGTATCGGCCGAAGCGTAGGCGGGACATAGGGGAAGTGGTGTTTTGGGGGAAGTCGAAGTGTCTTTGTACATATTATAATGGTTGGTTGGAGGTTTCTGGGCACGGAAGCGCTGTTGCGGCGTCACGGGCTGGCCAAGACGGGCTTCTTTTGTCACAGAAGACATACAGGGGCGCAGGCCACCACCAATCCTCATGGGGAACAGAGTGTAGTTTGGCTTTTTCGCCGAAAGTGTTGCTGCGCCCATGTCTCCGTGGAGGCCTCTGCTACCCGCACAGGACATCGGCAACACATCGGGCGAATATAGCCTTTTTTCAAAGTTTCTATTATTATATTGGTACAGGTGTTGCGGCGTCGCGGGCTGGCGCGAAAACGGAAGCGCGGTTATAGTATGCCTGAATCGCCCGCTGAAGACACGGACGGCCAATTGGAGAACCATCGAGGGAAGAGAATAAATGCAGGATTATCAAGGAAATGCGCCCCGAGTTGTCTGGGGGGGGCGCTTGGAGGATTTGGCGTCGGGGCTTCTGTCCTCCTTGCAGGAGACTTGGCGTCGGGGCGCGGATCCCTTCGCCAAGGTCTGCATCGTGGTCAACGACCATGCCGCCGAAAACTGGCTCAAAGAGTATTTTTTGCTAGAACTTCTTGCACCGCAAGTATTTATGAATATAGCCTTTGTCACCTTGCCGGAATTGCTCAACGACTGGCTGGGGGCGCAGGTGCATGGGCAGTCGCCGCGGGAGCGCCATGCCGCACAGCATCCCTACGGCCGCGAAATCCTTGCCTGGCGCATCTATGGCCTCCTGCAGGACGACGCGGAGAAGGGCGCGCCCGACTTCCCTGAACTGCTGGCGTATGTCGGCCAGCAGCCGGAGGTGCAGGGCGCCCGCCGCTACGCCCTCGCCAGCCAGCTGGCACGCCTGTATGACGATTATCTTGAGGCCCGCTTCATGATGCTGCGCCAATGGGAGGAGGGGAACGCGGACGGCGGCTGGCAGGCGCGGCTCTACCGCACCCTGGCGGCGCAGGAGCCGCAGACCTATGCGCGGGACTACGAGGAGGCGCTGCGCCTGCCTGCCACGCGCGCCTTCGACGGCGGATTCCCGCGCTATCTGGCCGTCCATCTCTTCGACGTGCCCTTCATTGCCGAGCCGGCCCTCCGCCTTCTGCAGAAGTTCGCGGAGGCGGTGCCGATGACCTTCTGGACGTGGAATCCCGCCCGCGGCTGGCTGGGCGAGACGCCTGCGCTGAAGAGCGTCATCAGGGCGCTGCGGCAGCGCCTCCAGGAGGGGCGCCTGCCCGCAGAGGAGGCCGACCTCGCCGGCCAGGAGCTTGTCCTGAAGAACTACGACTCCCCCGACGAGCTCCTGCTGGCGGCGCTGGCGGGCGGCGGGCGCGCGCTGATTGGCGCCCAGGCGGAAATGGGCTGGGTGGATGCAGAGGACGTGCTGGACGGCGGCGATCTGGGCGAAAGCCTGGCCTCGCTGGAGCGGATTTCCGTCCACAGCACCTTTTCGCCGCGCCGCGAACTGGAGGCCGTCCGCGAAGGGCTCCGCGATTTCTTCCAGCGGCATCAGGAGGGTGTCACGCCGCGCGATGTCCGCATCCTCTGCGCGGACTGGGAGACGTACGCCCCCATCGCGGGGGCGGTCTTCGCCGCCGACGCCTCCTCCGGCGACGTGCCTGTCGCGCTGGCGGGCACCTTGCCCGGCCAGTCCCCGCTGGCCGCCGCCTTCGAGAGCCTGCTTGAGTTCCGCCGAAACCGCTTCGAGGCCAGCGCCGTCTTCGCCCTCCTGCAGACGCCAGCCATCTGCAGGGCGGCGGGGCTGGACGAAGGGGACACCGCCGCCCTGCGGGCGCTTGT
>CACZQQ010000372.1 GCA_902783355.1 uncultured bacterium | reverse complement strand
GCTGTCCGAACGCCTTCCCGCGCAGGAGACGCCGCCGCCCGCCGCCGTCCAGCCGACGGCGCCCGCCGCCGTTGAAAGCGTGCTTGTTCCGACCGCCGCCGTGCTCCCCTTCGAGGCGCGCGGCCGGCAGGCCAGCATGGAGGAGACGGGGAAGACGGTCGCCGAACTGCTCTTCATCAGCCTCTTGGAGGGAGGCGCCGTGGATCTGGTGGAGCGTGCCGACCTGAACAAGGCGCTGGACGAGCTGCACATTTCGGCAGTCGGGCTGGTTTCGCCGGAATCGCAGTTGAAGCTGGGGCAGCTCGTTGGCGCGAAACTGCTCATCACGGGCTCCGTCTTCGAGGCCGCGGGGAAGAAGTACGCCGTCGCCAAGCTCATCGGGACGGAGACCAGCCGCGTCGTAGGCTGCAGCGTCAGCGGCCACGGCGACTACGCGGAGCTGGTTCCCGAGCTGGCGGCGAAGGTGCAGGCAACCCTGGAGCGCGACACGGCAAAGCTGCTGCCGCGGAAAACGACGCTCTTCTCTGCCGCCGACCGCCTCGCGGAGGTGCGCGGCGCCTCTCGCAAGATCTTCCTGCAAATCAAGGAGGATCTCCATCAGGCCAGTACGGATTCCGCCGCCCTGACCGCCCTCAGAAAGCTGCTGCTGACGCTGGATTTCGTGCCGACGGAGAAGCGCGGCGAAGCCGACTATGTCATTGTCTGCGAGGCGGTCGCCACCACTGCGGGGCAGTATCACAAGTTCAGCAGCGCGGAGGCGCGGGTGGAATTCGCCCTTTACGAGGCCAAGGGGAACAGGCTGCTGGCAACGGGTTCCCGCAAGGAGACGCTGGCGGGAGCGAGTTACCTCGCAGCGGCGAAGGAGGCCGTCACGCAGGCTACCCTGAAACTGGCCGCAGATACACTTAGCTGCTTGAAATAGAACAAGATGCGCCATGCATCCGCCATTCTGGCGCTGATTCTGCTGGCCACGGCCGCGACCGCCATGGCGCAGACGCGGCTGGCGCTTGTGCCGCTGGACGAGGCCAGCGCCGGAATGGCCGACCTTGCGCTGGCGGAACTCTCCGGCGCGGAGGATGTCGTCTTCCTCGAGCGCGCGGAGATGGTGAAAGTCGCGCGCGAACTGAAGCTTGCCGCGTTGGGCGAATTTGTGCCCGACCCGAAGCTGATGGAGAACACGCAGCTCTTCATCCTGCTGAAGGAAGGACGGCTCGTCGCCTTCGACAGCGCCACCGGCGTGCGCTTGAAGGACGGGCCGGCGGAAAGCCAGGCGGCGCTGGCGGAGGCCGTCCGCGACGCCGTCGCCAAGCAGCGCACTTTCCAGGCGGAGGGACTTCGAAAGCTCTCTGCCATGCCGCTGGTGCCCATCAACCTCACGGAGGCGCAGGAGACGCTGGCGCGACAGGCCGAGACACTGCTGTTGCGGGCGCTGTGCAACCGCCCGGACATCGCGCTGCTGGAGCGGCGGCACCTCCTGCTTCTGCTCAACGAGCCCAACGCGCAGGAGAACGACCTGACCGCGCGACTCTTCGCGGGCGCCGTCGTCATGCGACTTGCCGCCGTCCCCGACGGCAAGAACGGCATCGTCGTCAAGCTGGCCTTCTGTTCGCCGGACGGGCAGTCGCCCCTGGGAGAGAAGAGTCTCGCCATCGATGTGGACGCGGATCTGGAGGAGCTCTGCGCGGGCCATGTCGCGCGCCTCGCCCTGCCTGAAGCGGACAAGGAGGACAAGGCGGGCGAGGCGCGCAGCTTCATCTACGAGGCGTGGTTCGCCGTCTCCCATGGTCTCTCCGACGCGGCGGTGGCCTCCGCCGCCAGCGCCGCCGCGCTGGACCGCGACTACGCCATGGAGCTCTCGTGCATCGCCTTCCGCGCCGCCAGCCAGCTCTTCCATGCCGCCAGTCGGGGCGGCCGTCAAGCCTCCGCCGACCTGCGGCTCTCCACCGCCATCGCCAACCTGCGCCTCGGCGCCACGCTGACGGAGCGATGCGGCGGCTTCAGCTCTCACAGCCGCCACGTGGCCGCGCTGGCTCTGCAAAGCCCTTCCTCGCGCACCGTCGCCGCCATGGCGCCACCGCAACGCGAGGAGCTGCTGGAGGCGATCGCGCAGGTCATCGCCCTCCGCAAGGCGCAGCTGGACCGCGAGCTGCTGCCATTGGCAGAGGCGGAGGGGCCGCGCTGGCCCGACGGCGTCTTCAGGCTG
>CACZQQ010000371.1 GCA_902783355.1 uncultured bacterium | reverse complement strand
TCACGACCGAAGTGGTCTATAGCGACGCGCTTGACGCGCGCATCCGCGAACACTGCCCCAAATATGCCACCCGCAAGGACAGCGGCGGCCTCACCACCTTCCTCTACATGTTCGCGCCGACGGTGCTGATGATCGCCTTCTTCTGGTTCATCTTCAACCGCCAGATGCGCGGCCAGAACGGCGTCTTCGACTTCGGCAGGTCGCGGGCGCGCCGCCTGGACAACGCGCAGGACCCCGTGCTCTTCTCCGACGTGGCCGGCTGCCAGGAGGCCAAGGAGGAAATGCAGGAGGTCGTGGACTACCTCAAATCCCCCGAGAAATTCTCGCGCCTGGGCGGCAAGATCCCGCGCGGCGTGCTGCTGGTCGGCCCGCCCGGCACTGGCAAGACCCTGCTGGCCAAGGCCATCGCAGGCGAGGCCAACGTCCCCTTCTTCTCCATCTCCGGCTCCGATTTCGTGGAGATGTTCGTCGGCGTGGGCGCCTCGCGCGTGCGCGACATGTTCAATGAAGGGAAGCGCAACGCCCCCTGCCTCATCTTCATCGACGAGATCGACGCCGTGGGCCGCGCCCGCTTCTCCGGCATCGGCGGCGGCCACGACGAACGCGAGCAGACCCTCAACGCCCTCCTCGTCGAGATGGACGGCTTCGAGACCAACCAGGGCATCATCGTCATCGCCGCCACCAACCGGCCCGACGTCCTCGACAAGGCGCTCCTGCGCCCCGGCCGATTCGACCGCCAGATCACCGTCGACCTGCCCGACCTGCGCGGCCGCCTCGCCATCCTCAAGATCCACGCCAAGAAGACCAAGCTGGCCGACGACGTGGATTTGCGCCTCATCGCGCGCGGGACGCCCGGCTTCTCCGGCGCCGACCTGGCCAACCTCGTCAACGAGGCGGCGCTTCTGGCCACGCGCCGCGACCTGGAGGCCGTCACGATGGCGGAGCTGGAGGAGGCGCGCGACAAGGTGCAGTGGGGCCGCGAGCGCCGCTCCCACCGCATGGACGACAAGGTGAAGGAGCTGACCGCCTACCACGAGTCCGGCCATGCGCTGACGGGCATGCTCTGCAAGCACGCCATGCCGCTGCACAAGGTCACCATCATCCCCCGCGGCGCCTCCCTTGGCTCCACCATGTCCCTGCCCGAAAACGACCAGCTGATGGTCCGCAAGGACGAGCTGCTGGACTACATCGCGGTCTGCCTGGGCGGCCGCGTCGCCGAGGAGCTCATCTTCCAGGACGTCTCCACAGGCGCCTCGATGGACATCCGGCAGGCGACCGACCTGGCCAAGAAGATGGTCTGCCAATACGGCATGTCCGAATCCCTCGGCCTCATCAACTACGCGGGCCGCGAGGAGCACATCTTCCTGGGGCGCGACATCACGCGCGCGGAGGACTTCTCGCCCGAGACCGCCCGTGAGATCGACCTGGAGATCCGCCGTCTTGTCACCACCCAGTACCAGCGCGTCCACCAGTTGCTTGAGGAGAATCTGGAGAAGCTCAAGCTGCTGGCCAAGACGCTGCTGGAGCAGGAGACCCTCTCCGCCCACCAGGTCTACACCCTGCTGGGCATGGAGGAGCCCGCGCCAAGCCGCTCCGAGGCAGACCTGGCCAGCGACTTCGACGACCCCGTGACGGAGGCCCTCGACAAGCAGCAGGAGCCGCCGCAGACGCCACAGCCGCCGGAAGACGCAGCTAGCTAGGCAGCCGCAACCTCCGCAATCCCGCCGTTTGGCGGGATTGCTTTTGTAGGGGACAGAACACATGCGTATGCGCTATCATCTTGCAATTCTAGAAGTTGTGGCAATCGTCTGCCTGGCGGGCGCGCTCTTGTGGCACGCGCGCCGCCCCCAGGCCGCATGGCACGTCTACCGCACCTTCGCCTTCAACACGGACTGCTGGGTGAAAATCCATGGCGCGGACACGGCCAAGGCGGACGCCGCCGCGCAGGAGTGCCTCGCCCTCCTGGCCGCCCTCAACGACGACCTCAACCGCTTTGACGAGGAGAGCGCCCTCAGCCACTTCAACCGCGCCCCTGCGGGAACGCCCTTCCCCTGCAATGACAACCTCTGGGCGGCCTTTGGCGCCGCCCGAACGGCCTACAAGGAGACCGACGGCGCCTTCGACGTGACCATCGGGCCGCTCATGGCCTACTGGCGCATCGTCGCCCAGAACGAACAGAAAGCCGATGATGCCTTATTAATAGGTACGCGCGCGCGCGTAGGTTTCGACAAATTGGCGTTTGACGACAAGGCGCGGACGGTCACCAAGACCGTGGAGGGCATGTCCGTGGATTTCGGCGGCCTGGCCAAGGGGCTTGCCTTGGGCATGGTCCGCGAGCAGCTGAATATGCACGGCCTCGTCTACTTCCAGATGAACTTCGGCGGCAACCTCTTCCTGACCATGCCCAAGGGCGAAGCGACCGCCGTCGCCATCAGCGATCCGCGCGAGGAGGGAAAGCTCCTCTGCACCCTCAAGGACTG
>CACZQQ010000370.1 GCA_902783355.1 uncultured bacterium | reverse complement strand
GGTCATGGCGGCCGGTCTCGGCAGCCGTTTTGGCGGCATCAAGCAGATGTCCCCTGTCGGCGAGGCCGGCGAGTTCATCATCGACTACTCCGTCTACGACGCATGGCGCGCCGGCTTCGGCAAGGTCGTCTTCATCGTGCGCGACGAACTGCTCGCCCCCATGAAGGAGCATTTCGGCTCCCATCTCGACGGCAAGATCGAATGCGAATACGTCATCCAGTCGTTGCAGACCCTGCCTGAGGGCTTCGCCTGCCCCGCCACGCGCGCCAAGCCGTGGGGCACGGGCCACGCCGTCTGGTGCGCCCGAAACGCCATCCAGGGCAACTTCGCCATCGTCAACGGCGACGACTTCTACGGGAAGCAGTCCTTCGCCGCCATGGCCGAGTACCTCAACTCCGCCGACTGCGGCCCCAGGGACTACGGCATGGTCGCCTTCCGCCTCAACAACACCCTCTCCGAAAACGGCACCGTCTCGCGCGGCATCTGCACGGTGGACGCGCAGGGGCTGCTGACCGACGTGGTGGAGCGCACCGCCATCGAGGCGCAGCCCGGCGGCGCGGCCCGCTTCCAGGAGGCCGACGGCTCGTGGTCGCCCCTCACGGGCCAGGAGCCCGCCTCCATGAACCTCTGGGGCTTCAACGACTCCCTCTTCGGCCAGCTGGACATCCAGCTGAAGGAATTCCTCCAGGCGAACATCAACGAGCCGAAAAAGGAGTTCTTCGTGCCGACGGTCGTCCACAACCTGATCGGCCAGGGCTGGCGCGTGCATGTGCGCCACTCCACCGAGCGCTGGTTCGGCCTGACCTACACGGAGGACCGCCAGATTGTCCTGGACGAACTCAGGCGGCTGACCGAATCCGGCGTCTATCCGCACGGCCTCTGGAGGTGACACCATGAGCAAGGAAATTCTGGCTGGCCTGCAGGAAGTCCTCGCGGGCTTCGACTTCAGGGGAATCCCGACCGAGGCGGAGAAGTGGGGTTCCGGCCACATCAACGACACCTACCGCCTGACCGTCTGCCAGGGCGGCGCCACCGTCCACTACATCCTCCAGCGCATCAACACGGCCATCTTCCGCAAGCCCGACGAGCTCATGGAGAACATCCGGCGGGTCACCGAACACATCGGCCGCGCCGCCGAAAAGATGGACGACCCCATGGCCGCCAGCCGCTGCACGCTGACGCTCCTGCCCACGCGGGAGGGCGGCCCCCTCTTCAAGGACGCCGCCGGCGGCCACTGGCGCTGCTACCTCTTCATCGAAGGCGCCCACACCGTGGACGCCGTGACCTCTCCCGAACAGGCCTACCAGGCCGCCCGCGCCTTCGGCGCCTTCCAGCGCGCCCTCGCCGACCTGCCCGGAGCGCCCCTCCACGAGACCATTCCAGGCTTCCATGACACGCCCGCCCGCTTCCAGCACTTCCTGCAGGCCCTCAAGGAGGACAAGCTGGGGCGCGCCGCCCTCTGCAGGAAGGAGATCGACTTCGTGCTCGCCCACGAGCGCGAATGCGCCACCGTCGTGGAGCGCCTCGCCTCCGGCGCCCTCCCCTCCCGCGTCACCCACAACGACACGAAAATCAACAATGTGATGCTGGACGACAGGCGCGGCGAGGGCATCTGCGTCATCGACCTGGACACGGTGATGCCCGGCAGCGTCCTCTACGATTTCGGCGACGAGGTGCGCACGACCACCATGACCGCCGCCGAAGACGAGCGTGACCTCTCCCTCGTCCACTTCGAGACGCGCCTCTTCAAGCCGCTTCTGGAGGGCTATCTCTCCTCCGCCGGCGATTTCCTCACCGCCGAAGAGCGCCGCCTCCTCCCCTTCTCCGGACGCCTCCTCACCTTCGAATGCGGCATGCGCTTCCTCAGCGACTTCCTGGAAGGCGACGTCTATTTCAAGGTGCACCGCGACGGCCACAACCTCGACCGCTGCCGCACGCAGTTCGAGCTGGTCGCCCAGATGGAGCGGCAGGCCGACGACCTTCAGAAACTTGTGTAAGGAGACATGCCATGAACAGTGAATTCCGCCTGATCGCCCCCGCCATCACGCCCGTGCTGGACCCCGACTTCCGGCCGCCCGTCCTCTCCAACCGCGCCTTCCTCAAGGAGGTCGACGAATCCGGCTGCGGCGTCCCCTGCCTCATCGCGGTCGAGCGCGACCGCGGCCGCGTCTCCCGCTTCGACACGCGCGTCTTCGACATGGCGCATCCCCGCGCCGCAGCCAACTTCTTCTACGTCGAGCGCATCGTCAAGTTCCTGCTGTGGCAGTACGGCGGCTGGAAGGTCACCATCCACGC
>CACZQQ010000369.1 GCA_902783355.1 uncultured bacterium | reverse complement strand
GTTTCCCGATGCCAGGGAGGAAATCGAAGCCATGCCGCCGCGGCCGGCGCGGCGCTCGCGCTCGACAACGGCCACAATATAAACACCCTTTGGATTTTCAGAAGGTCAGCCGCCGTAGAAGCGGCAGTCGCATTCGGCGTCGGGAGGGCGGCGGACGGTCGGGGCGGCGGCGTTGATGCGGTCGTAGCAGGGGCAGCCGCGGTCGTGGTCGTTGATGATGCCGCAGGCCTGCAGATGCGAATAGACTGTCGTCGGCCCGAGATACTTGAACCCACGCCGCCGCAAGTCGGCGGCGAGGCGTGCAGAGAGGCCGTTGCTGGCGGGAATCCACCCCTCGGCATGGCGGTCGTAGAGGATGGTCCTGCCGCCGCAAAAGCCCCAGATGTAGGCGCTGAAGGAGCCGAATTCAGACCGTATCTCTTTGAAACACAATGAGTTATGAATAATCGCACCTATCTTGCGCCTCGAGCGGATCATGCCCGGCGTCTCCATGATGCGGCGGACGTCCGCCTCGCCGTAGACGGCCACGCGGTCGAAGTCGAAGCCGTCGAAGCAGGCGCGGAAGATCTCCCGCTTGGCCATCATCATGTTCCAGTTGAGGCCGCACTGCATGACCTCCATCATCAGGAACTCGAACTGGCGGCGGTCGTCGTGCAGGGGGACGCCCCATTCGGCGTCATGGTAGCGTCGGCAGATTTCGGAGGCTTCGTCCCAGTCGCAGTAGCTCATCTTCTTTATACCTTATATAAATGGAGGGTTCCGCCACGGCATGCGGCACACGGCAGCCACTTCCCGCGGGAAGCGGAGTTAAGATACACCACGATGTGTGCGCTGTCCATTGAGAAGCCTGAATTGCGAGGCGAAAGTTGGCAGGCCGGCCGCACTTTCGCAGGGGCCAACGCGCCCCAACGCGCGACATGACAGCCTAAAAGACTGCCCTGCATGGTCGTCCGGCCATACAGAGACAGGGTTTGCCTTCAGTTGTTGACGCGCGCACATGCGCCATTCCATGCGAGCGTAAATAAATTGGCGGAGAGACTGGGATTTGAACCCAGGAACGAGTAAACTCGTTAACGGTTTTCGAGACCGTCCCGTTCGACCACTCCGGCATCTCTCCGCGTAATTTGATATAATGTAACCCGCCTGCCCGATTTGGCAAATCGGCCGCGCCATCATCACGAACCGGCAAAATCGCTTATATTTCGTTGTTTTACCTCAAATGCCAGTTTTTCAGGACACGACCATGAAACTCCAGATACCCGATGGATACCGTCCCCTGCTGGACGAGCTGGCCACAGAGAAGGCCATCCGCCGCCTCAAGGAGCTCTTCCAGCAGAACCTCGCCTTCGAGCTGCGCCTGCAGCGCGTGACGGCGCCCCTCTGCGTCGTCGCGGGCACAGGCCTCAACGACGACCTCAACGGCGTCGAGCACCCCGTCGCCTTCACGGTGAAGGACGCCGACCAGGCCCATGTGGAGATCGTCCATTCGCTGGCGAAGTGGAAGCGCGTCAAGCTGGCGGGGCTTGGCATGCCGCCCGGGCGCGGCATCTACACGGACATGAACGCCATCCGCGCCGACGAGGAGCTGGACAACCTCCACTCCATCTATGTGGACCAGTGGGACTGGGAGAAGGTCATCACGCCGCAGGACCGCAACCTGGCCGTCCTGCAGGACGCGGTGCGCCGCATCTACTACGCCCTGCGGCGGACGGAGGCGGCCATCTGCGACGAGTGCCCGCAGCTGACGCCCTTCCTGCCGGAGGATATCCATTTCGTGCACAGCGAGGACGCGGAGGCGGAGTTCCCGCAGATGACGCCGAAGGAGCGCGAGGACGCGCTGACGGCGCGCTTCGGCGCGGTCTTCCTCATCGGCATCGGCGGCAGCCTGCCGCTGGGCGGGGCGCCCCACGACGGCCGCGCCCCCGACTACGACGACTGGTCCACGCCCACCAGCGGCAACCGCCACGGCCTCAACGGCGACATCCTCATCCAGAACCCCGTCCTGAAGCGCTCCTTCGAGATCTCCTCCATGGGCATCCGCGTGGACATCCAGGCGCTGCTGCGGCAGCTGCGGGAGCGCGGCGCCGAGGAGCGCAAGAAGCTGCAATTCCACAAGATGCTGCTGGAGGGGCGCCTGCCGCAGACGATGGGCGGCGGCATCGGCCAGAGCCGCCTGTGCATGCTGCTGCTCCAGAAGGCGCACATCGGCGAGATCCAGGCCAGCATCTGGCCGGAGGCAATGCGCCGCGAGTGCGCCGCGCACTCAATCCCCCTGCTCTAACCCTTTCGTCAATCCATAACTCATTGATAGAGAACGACTTATGAAGACATCTCTGAATTGGCTGCGCGACTATACCGAAATTCCGTGGAGCGCCCAGGAGCTGGCCGACCGCCTGACCTCCGCCGGCCTGGAGCCCGAGAGCATCGAGACGACGGGCACCGTCCCGGAGGGCGTCGTCGTCGCGCAGATTCTCTCGCGCACGCCGCATCCGAACTCCGACCACATGAGCGTCTGCATGGTGGACTACGGCGCGGGCGAGCCCGTCCAGATCGTCTGCGGCGCGCCGAACTGCGACGCGGGGAAGCGCGTCCCGCTGGCGACGCTGGGCACCGATTTCGGCGGCGGCTTCGTCATCAAGAAGTCGAAGCTGCGCGGCATCGACTCCTGCGGCATGATGTGCTCCGCCCGCGAGCTGGGGCTCTCTGAGGACCACGAGGGGCTTCTCATCCTGCCGGACGACGCGCCGCTGGGCAAGAGCGTCCGCGAACTCTTCGCGGACAGCTGCGACACGGTGATCGACTGGGAGGTGACCCCCAACCGGCCCGACTGGCTCTCCCACATCGGCATCGCCCGCGAGATCTCCGCGCTCTCCGGCAAGCCCATCTCCTATCCGAAGGACGACATCAAGGTGCGGCCGAACAGCGACGCCGCGCAATATGCCTCCGTCGAGATCCAGGCCCCCGAGTTCTGCCCGCGCTACATCGCGCGCGTCTTCGACAACGTGAAGATCGGCCCGTCGCCGGCGTGGATGAAGCACCGTCTGGAGGCGGTGGGGCTGCGCTCCATCAACAACGTGGTGGACATCACCAACTACATCATGCTTGAATACGGGCAGCCGCTGCACGCCTTCAACCTCAAGCACCTGGAGGGCGGCAGGATCATCGTCCGCCGCGCGGCCGACGGCGAGGCCATCACGACCCTCGACGGCACCAAGCTGACCCTCACCCGCGAGAACCTGCTCATCGCGGACGCCAAGAAGGGCGTCGCGCTGGCGGGCATCATGGGCGGCGAGAACTCCATGATCACGGACGACACCACGATGGTACTTCTGGAGGCGGCCGCCTTCGACCGCACCAACATCCGCCTCTCCTCCCGCGCCCTCAACAAGGCGACCGATTCCAGCTACACCTACGAGCGCGGCGTCTCCCCCGAGACCACCGCGCTGGCCTCCGCGCGCGCCGCCTCCCTCCTGTGCGAGCTGGCCGGTGCCGAGCAGATCGGCGACCCCATCGACAAGTACCCGCGCCCGGGGAAGTGCGCGGAGATCACCGCCTCCGCCGACAGGATCAACAACCTGCTGGGGCTGAACCTCTCCGCGGAGGAGATGGCCGCGCTGCTCAAGCGCCGCGGCATCGAGACGCTCTCCCGCGACGGCGACGCCTTCACGGTGCGCGCCCCCTGGTGGCGCTTCGACCTGCAGGAGGCCGTCGACCTCGCGGAGGAGGTCGCGCAGATGACGGGGCTTGACGCGATTCCGGAAGCCTCGCCGCTGGCCGCGCTGGGCG
>CACZQQ010000368.1 GCA_902783355.1 uncultured bacterium | reverse complement strand
GGCTTCAGGCCGCCGAGGGCCATCGCCATGCCGCGACGCAGTTCAAAGGCCGCCACTTCGCCGGCGGGATGGCTGAAGTTGATTTTGACGAAGTCTGTCATGGGAAAAGACGATTGGTTGGTTTTCCAAAAAACACGCAAAATAAAGAAAACGTTACAAAAAGATTTTGCGTGTTTTGTGTATTTTGTGTATTTTGTGGACTGATTTAAGGGATGATGCTCAGGGCGTTTCCAGCAGGCGGAGGGATTCGAGCGTGGCGAGGGTGCGGTCGTCGGGGTCGCGCAGGCCGCGCACGACGGCGCCGCCGTTGCGCAGGACCTTCTGCTCGGCGGCGGTGAAGTTGCGGGCGAATTCGTCCAGAAAATCTTCGACGGCCAGATACTGCGCGCATGTCTTGATTTCGCCGCGGTCAACTGCGATGCGCAGGTCGGCGTCGGTACTATAAAGCAGGGCGCCGTTGCGGTAGAGCAGTGCCTTGTCTTTCTCCAGAATGGTCAGATAGGTGTCGGCGCCGCCGTCGTTGAGGAGGATGTTGATGGGCGTGGAGGGCCAGACGAAGGCGCCTTCGGAGGTGATGACCCAAGCGGCCACATGTCGTCCGTCGGAGACGGCCCAGATGTTGCGGCGCGTGCCTGGCCGCAGGCGCATTTCGGCGGCGCGGACACGGCGGCCCTGCGTGGCGGCGAAGGGGAGGGCGCGGCCGTCCAGTTCGCGCCGCGCGGTGAGTCCTTCGGCGGCGTGCCACGTGCCGTCGAGCGTTGACGGCGGCGTGCTTGGAAGCCGCTGGAGCATCAGGTTGCCGATGCGCACGCTGCCTGCGGGCGCCGTCGCCGCCACATGGCGGAAGGCCGCTTCGCCGCCGCTGTTCGGCGTGACGCCCAGCATGAAGGCAGTCTGCGAGCCGTAGAGGCGTGTCTCGTGGGTGAGCGGGCAGAGCGGCTCCGGCTTGAAGGCGGAGACGGCGTTCGTGCCGTGGTAGACAGTCTCTCCGTCGATGCGCAAGGTGACCTCCGCGCCATGCAAAACCAGTTCGTATCTATGTAACTCATTGGTATTCAAGGACTTAACAAAATACGTCCCGACAAGGGCGACTTGATTGGGGCGCAGGGCAAGCGTCTGGACGTAGCCGCCGTTGGCGGCGCGGATGAAGGCGGCGCCCTTCAGGAGACGCGCCTCGCAGGAGAAGGCGATGTCGGTGAACTCGAAGTTGTCGAAGCGCTTGGCGAGGCCGACGGTGCGCTCGCGGCCCGTGACCGTGAAGAGGCCGTCGCCGTCGTCCGCCACGGCGTCGTCCGTGCCCCTGCCGAAGAACCTGGCCTCGAAGTCCGACGCCGCTTCTGCCTTGAATAAAACGACTTCAGGCGTTCCTTCCGGCGGCGGTTCGACTGTGATGGCCACGTCGTTGGCGCCGTTGCGCAGGAGGCTTGTCGGGACGGTGAAGGTCTCGTAGCGGCCGCGACGGAGGGCGGGCTGGAGTGGTGTTCCATTGAAGGCGGCGCGGAGGGCGCCTTCGGGCCCGTCGGTGCGGTCGACGAAGAGGGTGAAGCGGTCGCCTTCGGCGGGCGGCTCGTTGACTTCGATGGGGTAGGTCCGCCGGCTACGGGGCGCGATGACGGCCTGTACATGGGCGGTCAGTTGGCGGGCCTCCTCGTAGTCCTCCGGCGAGAAGGCGTAGCCGCGCAGAATCTCCCACGCGAAGCCCGTGGCGAAGTAGTTGCGCGGGCCTTGCAGGGCGGGTCGCGTTGTCGCCAGCCGGAACGTGGCGGGATTCGAGACGTTGTAGAGGTAGAGGCCGTCGGCGCCGCCGGAGAGCGCGTTGCCGCTGCGGGCCGCGTAGGAGGCCGCCATCGTCCGCTGCATGAGCGACCCCTTCTCCAGCTTGGCGTAGGGGTAGGGCGCGCCGCTGAAGGCGTAGTATTTCACGCCGTGGCGGTGGGCGAGGGCGGCGGCCGCCGCGATGGTGTGCATCTGGCCGCCGTCGTACTGCTGCCAGATGTCCACAAGTCCTTCGCGGAACCAGAGTTCCATGTCGTAGCCGAGGTTGCGGCTGAAGCGC
>CACZQQ010000367.1 GCA_902783355.1 uncultured bacterium | reverse complement strand
GAGGTACTTGCGGAAGAAGGCGCGTCCGTCGGCGAGGAACATGGCGGTCGCGAAGAACATGTGCGCGTCCCCCGTCCAGCCGAGGCGTTCGCTCCTCTGCGGGCAGTCCATGGGGACCTCCAGCAGATTGCTGCGCATGCTTGTGACAATGTTCTCGGAGAGGCGGTTGAGGGGGTCGAAGCCGCATTCGAAGGTGCCCGTGGCCGGCAGGTCGCTCGTCAGCGGAACCGCCTCGATCCGGATGTCCGTGATGCCGAAGCCGGCGATGGGCAGGACGTCCATCTCGACATACCTGAAGCAGCGGAAGGTGAAGTGCGTCTCCCAGTCGTTGACCCCCTCCTTGACTATGTAACTATCTATATTGCAAGCACTTGTATAGTTGACATTGTAGAGGGTGCCATCGGGATTGAGGGCCTCGGCGTAGCGGAGATAGCCCTTCAGGCAGGCCGTGTTGCACGGCGCCTTGAAGCGCAGGCGGATGCGCGCCGTCACGTTGCGGCCGAAATCGTAGACCCACACGCCGTCCGTCAGCACGCGGCAGGAGACTGGCGCGACGGGGTCGCCTCTGCGGACGCCTGGCATCAGCTTGCGGACGAGGCGCGGCTCGGCGGCACACGCCTCCTGCTCCAGCGCAGGCCGCCATTGGCTGTCGTCGAAGCCGTTGAGGCGCCAGCCGGGCATCTCGCGCAGCGCATTGCAGAACTCGCCCTCGTAGAGGTCGCTGGCGAGAATGTCGCCGTAGCGCCAACGCCAGTGGCGGTCCGTGGCGACAATTTCGCGCCGCCCGTCTTCGTAGAGCAGCTCCAGCTGCAATTTCATGAGGGGGAAGAGGCCGTAGAGGCTGCGCTGGAAGGCCGGCAGGGAGGCCGTGTACCACCCGTCGCCCAGAAGCGTCGCCAGCGTGTTGGTCCCCTTTTGGAGAAAGCCCGTGACGTCGTAGGCCGTGTACTGGACCTCCTGGCGGAAGTCCGTCCAGCCGGGCAGGAAGTCGTGCTCGTCGACGCGCCGTCCGTTGAGGGTCACCTCGAGGAGGCCCTTGGCGGTGCAGAAGAGGAGCGCCTGCTTCAGCGGCGCCTTGCGGAGCGTGAACTCGCGGCGGAAGCACGGCACGGGCGCGGGCAGCAGATGCTCGAAGCCGTCCGCGTAGATCCATCTGCCCTGCCAGTCGTCGGCCTCCAGCAGACCGACGGTGAAGGGAAGCGCCTCGGAGATGCCGCGCCGCCCATCCTCAAGTTCTACAAATACTTGCACCCAAAGATGTTGACGAGATTCCAGCGGCGGTCCGCCGTAGAGGAAGGCGAGGCAGTTCGCCGTCACCTGCCACCCCGAATCCCACAGGTCGGGCGCCGTCTCAAGGCGGTCAGGCGCGCTGGCCACGACGACACGGCAGGCGCGCTGGCGCCCCTCCGGAAGCCGCCAGCTGAAGGCAGGCCTCCCCGTGCCGACGACGATTCCAGGGGCGAGACGGCTCATCGTCCCGCCCGCCATCCCGTCCACGCGCAGGTCTTCTATTTGGATGATTTTGCTTGAATGTTCCATTATGTGCATCCGCGAATGCGGCTCTTTTTGTACGTGTTTTATTATAAATCTCAAGTCAAAACAAGACAAGAGCAAAAGGAGAGATTATATTGCAAAGTTTCTTGAAGAATCTTGCAAAAAGCATTTCCGAGCTGTTGAAAAGGGTGAAGCATGAAAGAGCGACTGCCGACAAGCGTCCATCGGGTCCAAGGATGCTACAATCTCATCAATCCGGAGCGGATTCCGCTCTTCTTGACCCATGAGCACCGCGCCGCCGGGAGCGCCTCGTGCTGGTGCACGCGCGCCATCGGCATGGAACTGGTGGTCTACACGGGCGGCAACGGCGTCTTCCGGACGCGGGACGTCGTCAACACCATGCACCGCGGCGCCATCTGCCTGGCGCCCTCCGACGTGAAGACCGTCCACATTCCGAATCCCAACGGCTTCATCGACTACTGGAACTTCCTCTTTCTGGAAGAGGCGCTGCGGCTGGGCGACCTTGACCTGACGGAGACGGAGGGCTACAAGACGCTGAAGCAATTCCAGGGAGAG
>CACZQQ010000366.1 GCA_902783355.1 uncultured bacterium | reverse complement strand
GCAGGACGGAGGCGTTGGCAACGCCGTCGTCGGCAGGCTTCCAGACGCCGAAGACCGCGCCGCCCTCCAGCGTCAGCGGCGCCGAATCCGCCGGCGCATGGACAACCCTCTCCTCCGGAAGCATGTGGACGAGGGGGCGCACTTTGGCGCAGCGCAGCGCCGTACCAAGGACATTGCGGCCCGTCTCCGGCTGGAAGAACTTGAGTGCGAGACGCCACTCGCGATGGCCTAGCAGCTCGCCGTCGGGTTCGCCGTCCATATTGACGGTCTTGGAGAAGGTGCGCATGAGGGTGACGAAGAGTTCGCCGTCGGCGGCGATGCCGCCGCCCTCGTGGATGCCCTCGGGGGCGACGACGGCCACGCCGCCGCGTTCGTCGCGCCGCGCAAGGATGCCGTCGAAGTTGATGCCGACGCGTTCGCCTTCGTACCAATTCCGCGTGCGGTTGCCCTCCTGACGTCCGTCCTGCCGGCGGATGAAGGCGCCGTTCTGGGCGGCCCAGTAGCCGCCGGCGATGCCTGTCGGGACGGCCAGGCGGAGGCGGTAGTCGCGGACATTGTTCTCCATGGAGACGGCGACCTCCAGTTCATCGCTGCCGGCCGAGAGCGCGACCACGGTGCGTATGTCCAGCGCGGCCATGGGGCCGTTCTCGCGCACATTCACGAAGCACGAGTTCAAGCCCGCCGCATGGACGACTTCCACGGGCAGCTCGTAGCGGCGGACAATCTCGAACTCGGTGCGCAGCGCGCTGTCCAGCAGGAGGCGCACGGAGACGGCGCGGCCGCCTAGAAGGACGGGAGCGCAGGCGGGCGCCACATGGAACCAGCCGTCCCCCATCTCGCGGTCGATGCGGAAGCGGTTCTGGCCGGGGTAGGCGCGGCCGCTGCGCAGGTCGGTGACGGTGTAGGTGCCGTCCTCCTGCACTTCCAGCCGCAGGAGGCCGTTCTCGGCGGCCATGCGGCCTGTCAGCTGGCTGTCCCAGTTGCGCACGTAATGCGCCTCCGGCTTGACGACGAGGCTGTTCCATCCGGGCTGGAGGCGCGGGCGGCAGACCACGGTGTAGCAGTCGTAAAGCTTGACGTGGTGGCGGAAGATGCGGCGCGTCTGCCCGCGCAGGACCGACTTGAGGGCGTAGGGCACTTCGCGGCCGGACATGTCGTAGAGGCGGAAGGAGTTGATGAGGTCGCTGCCGCCGCCCGGGTCGGCCTGCCGCGTCGGATAGGCCGTCCACGACGGGAAGGGGATCTCGAACTCCTGGACGCGTTCGTCCGTCTGGGGCAGCGGATTGAAGAGACGGAGGCGGTAGACGCCGTCGGTGGCGGCATGAAGCGCGGCGATTTCATTGTCGTCGCCGTCGACTGTATGGACAGTGGCATGCCTGTCCAAACCTGTAAGTTGTTCTCTATCAGCAAGTTGGAAATCATCCAGGAGGCATCTGGCCAGCGAGCGCACATCGGCGAAGCGCCCCATGACCTGTCGGTGCACCTGGTCGATGGAGCAGCCGCAGATGGAGTCGTGCGGATGGTTCTTGAGGAGATGCTTCCAGAGGTAGCGGTAGTCTTCGTTGAAGGCGGTGTCGCCCGCCATGGCGCGGCACGCCAGCGTCGGCTCCAGCGCCAGTTCCAGCAGGTTCTGGCACTGGTCGTTGGCCTGCTTCACATCGTAGCGGGAGCTGAGGGTGGCGCTGATCTGGATGCCGCCATGGCCGCCGGGCGCGTCGGCGTCCATCGTGCTGGGCACGAGGCGCTCGCCCTCCACCAGCGTCGTCCTCCCCTTGAATTCGTCGCGGAAGAATTCCGTCAGGTCGGAGTGGACAATCTCCGCGTCGGGGTAGAGTTCGCGGATCCACGAGAAGATCTCCTTCGTGTATTCGGTCGGCTGGCAGTGGTCTAACGCGTCGGAGAGGACATAGCTCTCGCCGAAGTGCTTCGGATAGCGCTCCACCCACTCCCTGAAGCGCCTCTGGAAGGACGCCTTGTCCAGCGGCAGGTTCCACCAGCCACGCACTTCCAGCGTGAAGTTGGCGTAGCCGTTGTGGGGCGGCAGGCGCAGCGTGGGCAGCACCGTCCCGTCGGGCGCGCGCCACATCACCTGGGCGCCGCTGTCCGGGGGAAAGCCGCGCCAGACGACCGCGCCCATGAGGCCGAAGCCCTTCAGGAGCTGCGGCAGCTGCGCGATGTGGCCGAAGATGTCGCAGACATAGCCCACCGGCCACGCCTGCGCCGCGCCGAACTCCTTCGCCGTGCGCCGCCCCGCCAGCAGGTTCCGGATGAGCGCCTCCGTCGAGCAGAGGAACTCGTCAGGCATGACATACCACGGGCCGACCTTCAGGCGGCCGGCGCGGACGGCGGCCTCCAACTCCCCGCGCAACGATGGGCGCAGTTCGCAGATGTCCTCCAGGACGACGGTTTGGCCGTCGAAGGTGAACTGGCGGTAGTCGGGATGCCGCCGGAAGATGTCCAGCAGCAGTTCCGCCGTGTCGGCCAGGTATTTCCTGTAGACTTCAAAGGGCTGGTACCATTCCCGGTCCCAATGCGTGGAGTTGAAGTAGTAGAATTTCATGGGGCAAACGCGTCCCGCACGGCGCGCGCCGCCGGGACGCTAGAATGTCAGATTTCTTCGAAGAGGTACTCGACGTGGAACTTGATGCTCTCGCCCGGCTCCAGCTTGGGCATCATGCCGGAGGCGATGTCCGCCTCGCGGCCGTTGAGGGACGCCGCAGACGGCTCCAGGCCAAGCACATACTCGTTGGCGCCGCAGTTCTTCCACTGGACGATCAGCGGCAGCGTGGCCGTGTCGTAGGCGACCGTGACCGCCACGCCCAGCTTGCGGTTGATGATGCGCATGCGCGCCAGCCCGTCCGCGCCCGCGGGCAGGAAGTGGCGGTAGCACATTTCACGGAAGCCGGGCACCGGCGCGTCGAACTGCTGCCATTGGGCGATATGCTCCTCCGCCCAGTCGTCGCGCGCCTCCACCTTGTGTTCGGCGCACTCGAACTCCGTGTCGGGGCAGACCAGCGGATAGCCGAAGTTGCTGTGGTAGATGACCTCGACGTATTCGGGCTTGGCGGCGCGGTTGGACACCTCGTCCTCCACCACGATGCGGTTGTCGCCGAAGGCGGTGGTGATGGTGCGCTTCAGGACCAGGTTCGGCCCGAAGAGAAGCCCCTCGCGGATGGTGCCGGAGACCTTCAGGACGCCTTCGTCGCTGCGCGTGACGGAGAGCATCTCCGCCGCCTCCGTGGAGATCCGGCCGTGGAGGCCCTCGCCGCCGGAGGGCGAGCCTGCGTTGCGCAGGCCGCATGTCGTGAAGAGGCCGCCCGTCCAGCCGCGCAGGAAGTCGCCCTCGACCGCATGGCGGTGGCCGCCCGGCGTGCGGAAGACCAGCGGAAGCCCCTTGAAGGAGCACTCCACCACGTTCATGGCGCGGTCGGGCGTGACCGTGAAGGCCAGGCCCGTGCCGTTGAAGACGTCGACGACGCGCTGGCCGCGCCCCGTCCCCTCGGCCAGCTCGCCGACTCTTGCGTAGCAGAGCTGGTCGTCGTTGGCCAGGTACCTTCTGGCCTCAGCCAATGTCACCTTGCAGCACTTCGCCATCGTAACTTACTCCTTTCCAAGAAGTTGGATGAGCTCCTTTCCGCCCTCTTCGGCAGGCCATTCGGCGCCGATGGTGTCGAGGGCGTAGAAGCGCGCGGCCAGCGCCGCGGCCTTGCGGAGGCGGGGGCAGTCCACGCCCTGCGACTGGCAGAGGCGGATGGCGCCGATGAGGCGGTCGTTCCACGCCAGCTTGCGGTCCAGGTCGCGGGCGACGCGCTCCACGGCGTCCGCGAGGATGGGCGAGGTCATGCGGACGACGAGCTCCTTCGCCCACGCCGCGTAGTTCTCCATCTTGAAGTAGTCGTCCTGGCCGGCGAACTTCTTGCAGAGGGCGGGCCCGCACTCCTGCAGGAGCGCCTGGAGGGTCGTGTCGACGATTTCGGGATACTTGACCGATTCGGACATGTAGCGGCAGCCCTTCTGGCGGGCCAGCACCGCCATGACCATGTGGGTGGCGTTGTGGCCGTAGAGCTTGGCCTCCTCGAAGGGGACCAGGTCCGCGCGCGGATAGAGCCCCTTGATGCCGACCTTCTCGATGCCCGGCGCGTCGGAGGTGTAGATGGTGCAGAACTCCTCGACGAGATGGCCCTTGCCGTAGCCGGGCACGAGGGTGGGCAGGTCGTTGTCGCCGGCGGCGAAGACCTTGCTCATCTTGCCGATGACCGTATCCAAATAATAGGTACGGGGGAACTTCTTGTCGATCTTCTCCTCCAGCTGGGCGGCGGCGGTGGTGCTGTTCTCGGAGGTGTAGACGTAGCGGAGGCCGTCGGGATTGCGCTCGAAGCCGGCGCGCAGCCACGGGGCGGAGAACTGGTAGAACTTGGTGGCCGGAAGCGCCGTGTTGATGGCCAGCGCCTTGGAGGCCAGGTCGGTCAGGATCTCCGCCTCCTCAGGCACGTTGGGGTTGTAGATCTCGATGTTCTGGTAGGTGTCGGTGCGCACGGAGTCCTTGCAGGCCGTGTTGATGGTCAGGCTGCGGTGCTTCTTCACGGCCTCCACAAGAGCCAAATCCACGTCCGCCAGGACGATGCGGTCGAAGTTGCCGGCGGAGGCGCCCGCCACGTAGATGCCGGTCTGGATGGGGCCG
>CACZQQ010000365.1 GCA_902783355.1 uncultured bacterium | reverse complement strand
GAAGCGGTTTCCAAGCCCCAGACCCGGGTCTTCGAGGCGGCGGAAACCTTTGCCCGGACGGAGGGCATCCTGCCCGCGCCCGAAAGCAGCCACGCCATCGCCGCCGCCATCGAGGAGGCCGTGCGCTGCCGCGAGGAGGGCAGGGCTCAGAACATCGTCTTCGGCCTCAGCGGCACCGGCTACTTCGACATGCTCGCCTACGGCAAGTTCAACGACGGCAAGATGGTCAATGACGATTGAAGGGGGAAAGTCCGTCATACCGCATTATAGTACGCAGGTTTACGAACAAGACGCGGGCGGCCATGGCGGCCGTCCGCCAACCAAGGGGATAGTTCCAATGTCAATCGACACAACCAAACCGTATCCCGTCATCAACGCGCTGGAGTGCAAGGCGTGCGAGCGCTGCATCGCGGCCTGCCCGAAGCAGTGCCTGAAGGCGGGCAGCGTCCTGAACGAGCGTGGCTACAAGGCCACCGTCTATGTCGGCGAGGGCTGCATCGGCTGCGCGTCGTGCTTCTACTGCTGCCCCGAGCCCAATGCCATCGAGATCCACATCCCGCAGAAGGCGTAAGGAAGGAGGCACACCATGGCGACGAAACTTGTCAAAGGCAACACGGCAGTGGTCATCGGCGCGCTGTACGCCGGTGCGGACTGCTATTTCGGCTATCCCATCACGCCCGCCAGCGAAGTCCTCCAGGAGGCCTCCAAGTACTTCCCGAAGCTGGGGCGCAAGTTCCTGCAGGCCGAATCCGAGGAGGCCTCCATCAACATGTGCTACGGCGCGGCGGCCGCCGGCCACCGCGTCTTCACCGCCTCCAGCGGCCCCGGAATCTCCCTCATGCAGGAGGCCGTCTCCTACTGTGCGGGCGCCGAGTTGCCCGTGGTCATCGTGGACGTGATGCGCGCCGGCCCCGGCCTGGGCAACATCGGCCCCGAGCAGGGCGACTACAACCAGGTGGTCAAGGGCGGCGGCCACGGCAACTACCGCGCCATCGTCCTGGCCCCCGATTCCGTGCAGGAGATGTGCGACTGCACGATGAAGGCCTTTGCGCTGGCCGAGCAGTGGCGCACGCCCGTCTATGTGCTGGCGGACGGCACGCTGGGCCAGATGATGGAGCCCGTGACGCTGCCCGAAAAGGCGGTGGTGCCGAAGGTGGACGCCTCGTGGGCGGTCAGCGGCACCGCCGAGACCCGCAAGAACCCCGTGACCTCCATCTTCCTTGATTTCGAGCAGCTTGGACAGTTCAACGAGCGCCTCCAGGAGAAGTATGCGAAGATCGCGGCGGAGGAGAGCGACTGCGAGCAGATCCAGACGGAGGACGCGGAGGTGGTGCTTGTCTCCTACGGCATCTCCGCGCGCATCGCCAAGTCGGCGGTCACGCTGGGCCGCCAGAAGGGCGTCAAGGTCGGCCTCTTCCGTCCGAAGACCCTCTCCCCCTTCCCTGTGCAGCAGTTGCGCACGCTGGCCGCCAAGCCAAATGTGCGTTTCATCTCCGTTGAGATGAGCAATGGGCAGATGCGCGACGACATCCGTCTGGCCATCGACTGCTCCCGCCCCGTGGGGCTCGTCAACCGCCTCGGCGGCAACCTGATCCACATCGACCAGGTCATGGCTGAACTCTAACGCAACCACAAAGGAAGGGAAAGAACCATGTCAGAGAAAATCATCCAGTCCACCGGGTTGTACAAGAGTTTCCCGCGCAAGGGCGGCTCCGCCCAGACCGCCACGCACTACTGCCCCGGCTGCGGACACGGCGTCCTCCACAAGCTCATCGGCGAGGCCCTGCACGACCTGGGCATCCAGGACGACACGGTGATGATCAGCCCCGTCGGCTGCGCCGTCTTCGCCTACTACTACTTCGACTGCGGCAACATCCAGGTGGCCCACGGCCGCGCGCCCGCCGTCGCCACCGGCGTCTCCCGCGCCACCGACAAGGTCGTCATCTCCTACCAGGGGGACGGCGACCTGGCCTCCATCGGCCTCAACGAGACGATGCAGGCGGCCAACCGCGGCGAGAAGATGGCGGTCTTCTTCGTCAACAACACGGTCTACGGCATGACCGGCGGCCAGATGGCCCCGACCACGCTCATCGGCGAGAAGACCGTCACCTGCCCGAACGGCCGCGACCCGCTGACGCAGGGCTATCCGCTGCACATGTGCGAGCTCGTCAGCCAGCTGAAGGCGCCCGTCTTCGTGGAGCGCGTGGCGCTGACCGACATCGCGCACATCCGCAAGGCGCGCACCGTCATCCGCAAGGCGCTGCAGCTGCAGAAGGAGGGCAAGGGCTACACCTTCGTCGAGGTCCTCTCCGCCTGCCCCACCAACCTGCACCTTTCCCCCAACAAGACCAACGAGTGGGTGAACGAGGTCATGACCAAGGAGTTCCCGCTGGGGAACTTCCGCGACACGAGCGCCGAGGCGCAGAAAGTGGAGCGCAGTGTCTCCGACTTCACCACCGCGAAGCTGGAGGAGGTCTTCGAGGTCGCGCAGGAGGGCGCCCATCTGGAGGCGCAGCCTGTCGGCGAAGACGTGCAGGTCAAGATCTCCGGCTTCGGCGGCCAGGGCGTCCTCTCGCTGGGCACGATGCTGACGCAGGCGGCCGCCCTCACGGGCCGCCAGGTCTCGTGGTATCCCTCCTACGGCCCCGAGCAGCGCGGCGGCACCTCCAACTGCTCCGTCACCATCTCCGACCACGCCATCGGCTCCCCCGTCGTCTACCATCCCGACCTGCTGGTCGCCATGAACAGGCCCTCGCTGGAGCGCTTCAAGAACGACGTGAAGCCCGGCGGCATCATCATGTACGACGCGGTGATGGGCGACGTGGAGATTCCGGAGGGCGTGCGCGGCGTCGCGGTGCCTGCGGCGCAGCTGGCGGCCGAGGGCGGCAACCCGAAGGGCGCCAACACGGTCATGTTCGCGGTCATCAGCGGCCTCGGCGTCTGCCGTCTGCCCGCCGCCGCCTTCGAGCAGGCCCTGGCCGGCAGCTTCGCCAAGAAGCCCGCCCTCATTCCCGTCAACGCCAAGCTCCTTGAATATGTTCTGGCGTGGGTCAAGAACCTGAAGAAATAAGCCCCCTGCCCAATCTTTCTTCCACAAAATACGCAAAAGACGCAAAGCCATTTTGAAAATTTAATGTGTATTTTGTGTGTTTTGTGGACTGAAAGAAAGTTGTTGGGCAGGAATGGAATAGCAGTGCGATGAAAATCCGCGCCGACCAGCTCGCGGTGGAGCAGGGGCTCTGCGCCTCCCGCGCGCTGGCGCGGCGGCTGATCGAGGAGGGCGCGCTGACTTTGGCGGACGGCGCGTCCTTGCGCAAGGCGGGGCAGCTTCTGGAGGCGAATACGCCGCTGCGGCTGGCCGCGCCGCCGCAATATGTCTCGCGTGGTGCGCATAAGTTATTGCCGTCCATAGAGTTATATAAACCGCCAGTCCAGGGCGCGGTCGCCTTGGACATCGGCGCCTCCACCGGCGGCTTCACCGACGTCCTGCTGCAGGCGGGCGCCGCCAAAGTCTAT
>CACZQQ010000364.1 GCA_902783355.1 uncultured bacterium | reverse complement strand
TGCAAGACGCTGGAGCAGTTCCTGGACGAACAGCAGCCCGGCCTGGCGCTCTGCCAGCTGCCCGACGGACGCCTCCGCCTCCAGCTGGGCGCCGTCGCCGTCGTCAGCGCGGCCCCCGTCCCGCTGGCAAAGGGCGCGATGCACCGCTTTGTGCTCAAATGGGGCGCCGACGGCACCGCGCTGACCGTGGACGACAAGCCCTGCCTCCAGGCGGCCGCCAAGCCGGGCGTGCTCGCCGAGCATCTGCATCTGGGCTCCATGGGCTGGCTGGCCGTCCAATACTACCGCGAGTATCCGAATCGCCGCGCGACCCATCCCGTCGACTTCGCGACGCCGGCCTGCGGCGCCTTCGCCACGCTGAAGATGACCGATGCGGCCGGCCGCGTCACCGCCGACTGGCGCTTCGACAGCCTGGAGGGCTGCCAGGTCTTCCGCCCGCGCAGCCTCCTCCTCTACCGCTGCGCCCCCGATGTCGTAGAGGACTTCAACGGCCAGCCCGCCCTCATCGCCCACTTCGACGACAACGGCCGCACGGAGATGAACGGCGTCCAGGCCCGCCTCTACGCGGTGCCCTTTACCCGCCAGCCGGGGCAGGCGCCTTCCTTCGGCACGCCCGTCCCCCTGAGCCGCACGGACGGCACGCCCTTCTACGCCCACAGCCGCACGGTCGTCGTCCCCTACGACTGGAACCGCGACGGCCATGTCGACATCATCCTCTCCACGGAGAACTTCTCCAACAGGTACAATGTGGGCATCGAGCTGTTCCTCAACGACGGGCAGTGGCGCTTCGAGCGCACTTCCGATCCTGAAATCGTGCGCCTCAACGAACTGCTGACCGCCCACCACGACGTCAAGCTGGCCTTCGTGCCCCTGACCGGCGCGCCGCTGGAGGACATGGTCGTCTGGACCGACCCGGGCATCCGTGTCTACAGCCGCAGCTTCCTCCAGCAGGAGACTGCCACTCTGAAACTCATTGATGTGAAATAGGTTATATGCCACGCGCGGCAGGCGGTTGCGCCTGTCGCGCGTGAATTCTTATTCTTTGGTTCCTCTTTGTCTTGCAAGCCCCCTAGACACCCCATGTCCAAGATACTCAACTTCGGTTCGCTGAACATCGACCACGTCTACCAGGTGGAGGCCTTTGTGCGGCCGGGGGAGACCATCTCCGCGACAGGCTATGCGCGCCATCCGGGCGGCAAGGGGCTCAACCAGAGCATCGCGCTGGCGCGCGCCGGCGCGCACGTCCTCCATGCCGGCTGCATCGGCGCCGACGGCCTCTTCCTGAAGGAACTGCTGGAGGCGGACGGCGTGGACTGCGCGGCCCTCGCCGTGCTGGCAGGCACGCCCACCGGCCATGCGGTCATCCAGGTCTCCGCACAGGGCGAAAACTGCATCGTCATCTGCGGCGGCGCCAACCAGGCCATACCGGCCTCGCTTATCAAGACGGCGACCGCCCTGTTGTCTCCAGGAGATATCCTCTTGCTGCAGAATGAGATATCGTGCATCCCCGAAATCATGCGCGCGGCGGCCGCCGCAGGCGCGCGAATCTTCTTCAACCCGGCCCCCTTCACGGCGGCGGTGGCCTCCTATCCGCTGGATCTGCTGGATACGCTGATCGTGAACGAGACGGAGGCGGAGGGGCTTGCCCGCAGCGGCTTCGACACAGGCGCCTGCAATGTGCTCCTGACCTGCGGCAGCCGCGGCGCGCGCTATCTGCCCAAAGGCGGCGGAAGCTCCGTCGAGGTGCCTGCCGTGCCCGTGGAGAAGGTGGTGGACACCACCGCCGCCGGCGATACCTTCATCGGCTACTTCCTGGCGGGCCTCAGCCGCGGCGCAGCCATCAGGACGGCGATGTCGGAGGCCGCGAAGGCGGCCTCATGGTGTGTCGCCCACGCCGGCGCCGCGCCGTCCATCCCCCGCCACGACGCACTTTGACGCGCCATTCCCCATGAGGGGCGGCGGAAAGCCCCTCGGTTGCGAGAAGCCCTTTTCAGGCGTTGGGTGCGCGGGGCGAGAAGCCCCTCAGTTGCGAGAAGCCCTTTCGGGCGTTGGGTGCGCGGGGCGAGAAGCCCCGCGATGGCGTCATTCGTCGAAATAGCCGATGCGGATGTATTCGAGGACGGCCTCGCCCGAGATGGTGGAGGAGGTGTCGCCATAGAGGACGCCCGCAGGGTAGGTGACCTTGCCGAGATGGCCCGAGGCGATGACCTGCCCGTCCAGCCAGACGGCGTATTCGCCGGTGGCGCTGTCCACGGCGGCGGCGAGGCTCTGCGCGCCGGCGGGCGCCTTCACCTTGCCGGCGGGCGTGATGACGAAGCCCTCCTCGCTGCGCACGACAAGCTCCCACTTGGCGCCGTCCGCCAGAAGCGGCCGCATGACGACCTGGAAGTTCTGCTCGCCGGCCTTGCGCGGCGGCTTGGTGCAGGTGACCTTCCATTCGGCGGTCATGAAGCGGCGCGGCTCCTGGAAGGGGGGAAACTGCGACATGTTGACCATGTTCCACTCCTTGCCCGTATGGTCGAGGACGACGCCCGCGCGGCCCTCCGCCTTCTTCAGCGGCGGATACTCCCGCTTGACGCCATCGACTTCCTTGAAGATGCCGTCGGCGCACTCCTGGCGATACACGAACTCCTTGCGCGCCAAGATGTTATGCAATGACGCGGTGGCGTGCGGCGGGAAGACGAGCCGCAGCACGGCGTCGGAAACCGTGACGGAGGCGTTTGCGTAGCGCAGGTTGCGCCAGTCGGCCGCGCCCGCCGCGCCGGCGTCCAGACCGCCGATGAGGATGGAGGCGTCGTTCATGCCGGGCATTTTGAAGCCAGTGCCCTTCAGCTGGTTGCGTGCGTCGCGCGCGTTTTCGGGGAGGCTGCCCGACAGGAAGGGCGCGCCGTCCATGAGGAGGGTCACGGCGCCGTCTTCGGCGATGGTGAGGGCGTAGTCGTGGAAGGCGGCGGTGTCGGCGGCGGCCTCCTGCCTGGCGTGGCGCAGGCGGACGCGGCCGTCCATGAAGTCGACGACTTCAAGATACTTGCCGTTGGCGACGCGCAGGACGGCGCTGCCGGGCGCGGCGCCCGCCACGACGCGCACCTGCGCCTTGACGGTCACCGCCTGGCCGTCCATCGCCCCCAATGGATAGATGAGGTTGACGGGCCCCTTGGCGGTGCTGGTCAGGCGGTAGGCGCCCTCCACGATCTGTTCGGAGGACTTGCTCATGCCGTTGCCGGGGAAGAGGCGGCGCCACGGCGGCTGGTTCGCGCCGCCGAGCAGCTCGCTTCCCGTGAGGATGACGAGGTCGCGCGCAGCGATGCGCGCCGGCGCGGCGAGGGTCAGCGTGTTCGCGCCCGGCTTCAGCGCCGACGGCGGCACCGCGTAGCACGCCGTGCCGTTCTCCTGCTCCAGGAAGACCGCCTCCACGCCGTTGATTCGGGCGATGATGGGACGCGCGGCGTCCATCTTGGTCTTCAGATAGAGGCGGACGGCGGGCAGGCCGATCTCGTCGGGCAGCTTCTGCAGGTCGTCGCCGACCTCAAGGACGAAGTCCTGCGACCGTCCTTCGCCCAGGCTGAGGGCGTATTGCGGATAGAGGGAAGGCAGGATGCCCTGCTCCCCGGGCTTCGGCTGGCTGGCGTTCTGCGGCGCGCCCCACGGGCTGTAGGCGGTGACGAAGTAGCTCTTGTTGGCGCCGACGAGGTCCGCCGGATTGCGGCGCACCAGCGGATAGTAGTACTTCTGATAGACCATGTTGAAGAGGTACATGCCGTCGGCGCCGGCGGCGGCGGCGTTCAGGAACTCGCCGTCGTAGCGGGCGGCCGCGTTGCGCGTGAAGGGGCCGTCCGGCTCCCGCAGCCAGCTGAAGTCCTCCGAAATCAGGCACTTGACGCCATACTGGTGGGCCAGGGCGACGCTCTGCGAGTAGGGGTTGAAGTGGCCCATGTCGCCGCCGGCCGCGTAGTAGTCGAAGAGGCCCTCCTCCATCCAGCGGCGGATGTCGAGGCCCATGAGGTTGCAGATGAGCTCCGAATCGGGGGCGCGGAAGACATAGTACATGGGGCGGCCGCGGCGGCGCGCCACCTGCTCCGCGTAGGCGCGGACCTCCCGCAGCATCTGCGTCAGCGCGTCCATCTCCTCCCGCGAGGCCATGCCGCCCTGCGCGACGCTCTTGAAATAGACGGTGCCGCGCTGGAAGTCGATGCTGAAGCCGTCCAGGTCGTAGGTGTCGAACCACTCGAAGACCATCTTCTTGAAGAGCTCGCGGGCCTCGGGGCGCGCCATGTCGAAGGCGGACCAGCCGCCGACGCGCGGCCGGTCGGAGGGGCTCCCCACCAGCAGCTCAGGGTGCGCCTTCTTGTAGTCGGAGAGGAAGTCGGGGTAGTAGGAGCCGTGGTCGTCGTTGCCGCGCATGCCCATGACGAACTCGAAGCCGTGCTCCCGCGCGAAGCGCTGCGCCAGCGTGGCGGGGTCCGCGCCGAATTTCGCCTCAAGCTCCTCCGTGGCGTTCTTGCACGTGGCGTTCGGGGTCTTCAGCATGCGGTGCCCCGTCGCCGTCTTGCTGATGACCGCAAAGTCCGTCGTGCCAGGACAATAGAGCAGCACGTCGAACTGGCAGCCGATCATCGGCGTCATCATCTGCGCATAGAAGTTCTCCAGCGTGACCTCCATGTCCTTCGGAAAGTTGATGGCGTCGTTGCCGTCGTTGTCCAGGAAGACGCGGCGCGGCTTCGACAGCATCTCGCGCCGCATCGCCGCCCATTCGGCGTCGGTGAACTCCGCGGCGGACAACATGACGGCCGTAAAGGCAAGAAGCAGGCTGGAGAGGATTCTGCGCATTGTTTCTAACTTGTTGAAAATGAATGAGTTATAAAAACGCCCCCGCGTCCGGCGGATTTCGGGCGCGGGGTTAATATAAGGCTAGATGGTCAGGTTAGCGCCGTCCTGGTCGTTGTAGCCGAAAGTGCCGCGGTGGCCGTACACTTCGTTGCCGTGAACCATGGCCTTCCACTGGGCGGGCAGCATGGCTTCGGCATGGCCGTCGAAGAAGTTCATGTTGATGCGGCCCTCATGGGCGGCGTAG
>CACZQQ010000363.1 GCA_902783355.1 uncultured bacterium | reverse complement strand
TGGTCGATGCCGCGCATGGAATACATGCAGCCCGTGCCACGGTTGTCCATGCGGAGCCATTTCCGCCCTTCCGTGTCCTTGACGATGGAGACGGCGCTTTCAGGGGAGCGGTCGATCCAGCCCGCGTCCGGAAGCCCCATCAGCGCATTGTAGTTGGCCGACCAGTAGTGGTTCGCGCGCAGCTGTGCGAGAGCCTCGTCGGCGGGAATCGGCGCGGCTGGCGCGTCCTTCTCCTCCGAATAGCTGTCCAACGGCATCCAGCGGACGAGGCCCACCTTTCGCGGATAGACATGGGCACCGCGCTTGAGCGAAATCGCCTCTGCGGTCCCGTATGCGGTTAAAAGTGTTTTGCTTTCAGGAAGATAGACTGTGCTGGTGGACTGCGGCGCCGCATAGAATTTCTGGACCTGCACACGGCGGCCCTCCTCGTCGGTGACGATGCAGTCGTGGGTCCAGTGGGCGAGAAGATAGCGATGGGCGGTGTCCCATGTATGGCCGCCGTCGGTGCTGACGACCGCCTCGATGCCGTAGGCGTACTTGCCGTCCTCGTCAGGGTAGCCCGTGCGCACGACATATGACATGACGATGCGTCCGTCAGGCAGGAGGGCCATGGAGGGGTGGTGGCGGCCGTTGCCCGCGACGACCTTTCGTGGCGCCCACGTCTTGCCGCCGTCCGTCGAATAGGAGGCTTCGAGGCGGTCGGACTGGTCGTCGGAGGGGGCCATGAGCGTGGTCGCGCGCATGGCGGCGACGAGTTCTCCGCGGCCGTTGTCGATGATGTGGACTTCCGTGCAGCCGGGGAACTCCGCGAAGGCGCGCCATTCGCTCCAGGTCTCGCCCGCGTCGAAGCTCTCGCGCCACAGCGGCGTGCTCTTGGCCTCGGGATATTCGAAGTTGTCGTTGTTGTAGCCTGTCTCAAGGATGTGCCTGCCTTCGCTGTCTGGGAAGACGTAGGGTGGGTCCCATCCGCCGATTAACTTGCCGAATCGCGGGTCGGCGTTCAGGCCGAGCCACTTCCATGTCCTGCCGCCGTCGGTGGAGCGGTAGGCGTTGTTGTCCATGAAGAAGACGCCGTGTCCGTTGTAGCATGGCGCCCAGCAGGTGCCGAGCCAGTCGACGCCGCCGGGCGTCTCGGGCGCGCTCCACGTCTCGCCGTCGTCCGTGCTCTCCATGAACTTGCATCTGAAGGGGATTCCGCGCCCGGACATGAGAATGAGGCGGTTCTCCTCCGGAATGCGGATGAGGTAGGGCATGACGGCGACTTCGCCGCCGGGCGCGTCCACGGCGGTGGCGGTCCTGCGGGCGTGGACGGTGTCGTGGAAGCCGTCGCGCTCGTTGCCGACGGGGATGTCGTGGGGCCTCCACGGCTCGAAGTAGGCGGGGGCGTCGGCGGGCTTCTCCTGGGCGGCGAGCGCGAGCGTCAGGGCGAGGAACAGGAGGCTGAGCGTTCTTTTCACGGTTTCTTCTCCTCTGGGGTTGGGGGTGGCATGGGCTGGGACGTGCTGTTGCGGTAGTGGGTGGGCGTGCAGTTGTATTTCTTTCGGAAGGCCTGGCAGAAGTAGATTCGGCTGTTGAAGCCCGTGGCGGCGGCGATGTCCTCTATGCTGCGGTTCGTTCGCTGCAGGAGGTCGGCGGCCGCCTCCAGGCGCATCTGCCGCAGGTATTCGGTGGGATGCGTGCCCATGACCTGAAGGAAGTCGCGCTGGAAGGCGCGGGGGGAGCAGTTCGCCATGCGCGCGATCTCCGGCAGCGAGAGGTTCGTGCCGAAGTTCGTGCGCATGTAGGCGAGGGCGCGGCTGAGCTTCTGCAGCCGCCCGCCCGGCTGGTCGTCCTTCGTGTCGTTGTAGCAGCGCCCCAGATGGACGAGGATCTCGGTCAGCAGCGCGATGCTGCGGGCCTCGTAGCCGATGTCGCCCGCGAGGACCTCCGCCTGGAGCAGGTTCGCCATCCGCATGTGCTTGTCCAGGCTGGTGGCGTCCAGATGGAGGCGCGACTTGAAGCCGTCCGGATAGCCCAGGGCCGGCTCGTAGTACATGAGCATGTTGTAGCCGGGGATTCGCTTGAGCGCCTCCATGGGCAGCGGAAGTTCCTCCGGCATGAAGCCGATGTCGAACATGAGGAAGTCCGCGCTGTGGTCGTCGAAGCAGTGGACGACGCCCGGCCGGATGACATAGACGTCGCCGCAGGAGACGGGATAGCGCTTGCCGTCGATGATGTGGACGGCGTGGCCGACGGTCACGGTGACCAGCTCGTGGAAGTCGTGGTAGTGGGGCGTGTAGCCCATCTTGATGTCAGGATGCCGCTGCACGATGGCCGGCTGATAGCCCTTTCGATAGACATTCGTGGTCATTATGCGCAGTTCGGGGTAGGGGAGCCACTCCTCCGTCAGCAGTTTCAGGGGCAGATTCAAATTCGTGCAGTTTTTCATAACGAATGGCGCTTTTTCTTACTTGGATTTCTTGCAAACTTGATTATAATATAGCCGAAGACAAGATGACAGATGCCTCCCTCCTGCGAAAATGCCGAAATTTCTTCCAAGAGGAGGCCTGGCCATGAAAAACGCTTTTTTTCTTACTTTTTTTTCAACGCACGACTCCCCAACCCAAACCCCACGGAGGCTCCCAGATGAAAAAACGCCCCTTCACCCTCATCGAACTTCTGGTCGTGATTGCGATCATCGCGATTCTGGCCGCCATGCTGCTGCCCGCGCTTGCGAAGGCCCGTGAAAAGGCCCGCGCCATCAGCTGCACCTCGCGCCTGAAGAACGCCATGACCTACACCCTCATCTACATGACCGACTTCAACGACGTGTTCATCAGCTGTGAGACTGGCTCCGGCGCCCAGTACAGCTGGTGGGGCGAGACCATCCTGAGCCGTTCCATGGACGGCACGCTGTGGAATGCCAGCGAGATGAACTGGTGCAGCTGCTCGACCTCCAAGCAGAAGTCCAGCCCCTACGCCTTCGTGGACTGGCTGACCATGCACGGCAACGATCCGCTGAAGATCGGCTACAACGGCAGCCATACCTACTACTACGACGTGGCGCGCTGGGCCTCCCCCGCCTGCTACCTTCTGGATTCGAAGCTGGCCTCAAACCACAGCGAAATCCCCACCATCATGGACTGCGGCCTGATTTCCGGCGGCGTGACCTATGATGGCTACAACATCCTCAGCTGGAATACGGAAAACTATCATGGCGGCCTCTTCCAGCTGCGCCATGGCAACGTCGGCAACACCGCCTATCTGGACGGCCATGCCGGTGCCGTGACAGGCCCCCAGGCCAGGGACTTCGGCGTGACCAAGTACTACATGCAGGATTTCACACTGGCCAACCAGTAGCGCGCATTCCATCGTCATCCAGACGCGCGCCCATTCCGGCGCGCGTTTTTTTCTTCATCCCTTCTGGAAAGCACCCTATGAAAAAACTCTTGCGCCTTGC
>CACZQQ010000362.1 GCA_902783355.1 uncultured bacterium | reverse complement strand
GATGTCCTTGAGCAGAAGTGCCTTGCGATGGACTGCCATGTCTCGCAGTTCTACGAATGGCTGCCGTATGACAGTGGCATGTCCCCCTTGCCAGACCGCGACAGGATGGACTGGCCGGCGCGCTTCGCCTTCCTGAAGGAGCATTTCTGCGGGCGCTACCGCAAGGAGGCGCTCGCGGCGGGCCTTGCCGCACAATACGCCGAGTGCTTCGAATACTCCCCCTACGGCCGCAAGGTCACTCCGGAGGAGTTCCGCGCCCTCTTCAAGACGGAGTGACCCGTGCCGCGGACGCCAGAGGGCGTCCGGCCAGGAGCTTCGGAATCTACGCCTTCCCCCTTCTCCGGAAGGCGCCCAGCAGTTCCATGGGCTCGGGGCGGCGCAGGACGACGCAGACGGCCAGATAGACGACGGCCAAGGCGACGATGGCGATGGCGATGCGCAGGCCCTGCCAGCCGAATGTCTGCGGCAGGGCGGTGCACAGTCGCATGACGCCGGCCGTGGCGAGACCGCCCGCGCCCGCGGCGACCCCGAGGCCGCAGAGCGCCTTCAGGAAGGGGGCGGGCGACCAGCTTGGCAACGCTCTCCTGTTGAGCTTCAGTAATATAACGATTTCAAGCCATGAGCAGAGGCTCGTGGCCAGCGTCAGGCCGCCCTGCCGCAACGGCCACATCAGGGCGAAGTTCAGCGCCGTATTGAGGACCATCATGATACAGGCGATGCGCACCGGCGTGGCGGTGTCCAGACGCGCATGGAAGGGGTTCGTGACGACCTTGGCGCAGCAGAAGGCAGGCAGGCCCGTCAGATAGAACATGAGGGCCCAGTGGCATTGGGCGATGGCCTCCTCGTTGAAGGCGCCGCGCGCGAAGAGCAGCCGGATGATCTCCCTGTCGCAGACCATGAGGAGGGCCATGGTGGGCATGGCGAGGAAGAGGATGGTCCGCAGGGCGTAGTCGAGGGCCTCCACGATGCCCTGCTGGTCGCCTCTGGCGTGGGCGCGGGAGAGCGCGGGCAGGCAGACGGAGGACATGGTGACGCCGAAGAGGCCGATGGGCAGGAAGACGAGGCGGTTGCTGTAGTAGAGCGCGCCGATGGCGGCGGAGCCGAGCATGAGGCCGATGACGCGGTCGATGAGGCTGTTGAGCTGCTGCAGCCCGCTGCCGAGCACGCCCGGGACGAGCTTCTTGCAGAAGAGGCGGACCTCCTCGTCCCACGAGAGGTCGAAGCGGTAGGTGTAGCCGTGGCGACGGCAGATGGACAGGAGGATGGCCAGCTGCAGGAAGCCCGCGAGAATGGTGCTGCCGCAATAGAAGTAGAGCGCCTGCGGCTCGTTGCGCTGCCAGCTGAAATGGAGCGCCACCACGCTGAGGACCTGCACCATGTTGAAGACCAGCTGGATGGCGCTGGAGAGGAAGAAGACCTTGATGCAGTTCAGCAGCGCGCAGAAGGAGCCGGAGACGCAGACCAGCACCGAAAAGGGCATCAGGAGCGGCAATATCTTGAGCGTCACGTTCGTCGTGGGGGCGCCGGCGAAGAGGCGCGACAGCCAGAGGGCGGCGCCGATGCCGGAGAAGAGAAGCGTCACGCCGACGAGCACAACCAGCTGCAGCGTGATGGCGCGGTTGGCCAGCCGCCACGCGCTCTCCCGCCCGTCCTTGGCGATGTGCGCCGAGACCATCGGCACGAAGGCGGAGGCGAAGGCGCCTTCGCAGAAGAGCTCGCGCAGGCTGTTCGGGATGGCGAAGGCGGTCTTGTAGGCCGCCTGCGCCACTTCCGTGGCGCCCCAGTAGGCGGCCGTGGCGCTGTCACGCAGGAGGCCGCTGATGCGCGACAACAGGATGCCGGCGCTGCTGGAGAAGAGGGCGCGCCCGAAGCCGGCGGCGCTTTTGCGGGAGGGGGGCTTCGCCGTCGCGGCGGGGCAGGGCTGTTCGGAAGGGCAGGACGAGGCGGCGCTCATGCCCTGTCGAACTCCTCCAGAAGACGCATCACTTCCTTGTAATCGTTGACGACAGGGAATTGCGGGAACTGGAGGCGCACCTTCTCGGAGGGGCGGAAGAGGATGCCCAGGCCGGCCTCCGCCAGCATCGCCGTGTCGTTGAAGGAATCTCCCATGGCCGCCAGCCGGAAGTTGAGCTGCTTGAAGGCGAGGGCCGCGTGACGCTTGCCATCAAGAAGCCGCTGCTGGTAGTCCACGATGGCGCCGCTGTCGTCCACGACGAGGCTGTTGCAGAAGAGCGTTGGATAGCCGAGCTGCTTCATGAGGGGCATGGCGAACTCGTAGAAGGTGTCGGAGATGATGACGTGCGGGAAGCGCTCCTTCAGCCACTGGATGTACTCGATGGCGCCCTCCAAAGGATGCATTATTGCGATAACTTCCTGAATGTCAGAGAGTTTCAGATTGTGTTCCTTGAGGATGGCCAGGCGGTGCAGCATCAGCTGGCGGTAGTCGGCGATGTCGCGTGTCGTCAGGCGCAGCTCGGGGATGCCGGTCTTCTCGGCGAAGGCAATCCAGATTTCGGGGACGAGGACCCCTTCCAGGTCCATGGCCACAAGCAGAGGCTGTTTCATTGCTCTCTTCTCTCTATCATTTAAGGTACTGTACTATCAGTAGGCGGCGTAGACGCCGTATTGGCTTGTCAGCTGGTCGACCTGGTGGCGGAGGGCGTTGATTTCCGCCTGGTTGTCGGTGGAGTTGCATCGGGCCAGCAGATAGAGGATCTTCTGGCTGGCCCAGCGCCTTATCACAAACTCGTCCCCGCGCGGGCATTGGTCGAGGCGCCTGCGGAAGACCAGGTCGCGCGTCCTGCCTTCGGCGTCACGCCCCGTGATGGCCAGGACGAGCTCCTGCGTGGGGTCGTCGAAGCGGCCGAAGAGGCGCAGCGGCTCGCTGCGGTAGAGATGGGAGAGGGACTTCGGGAAGACCTCCTTGCCGCCGGCCGTCGCGGTGCAGGTGACGTCCATGACGATGATGTTGGCGTGACGCGCGAAGAAGTCCGCCATCCCCTGGGGGATCTGCTCGACGTTTTCCACGTGGCACTTGTCGCCCCTGTTGAGGTAGCCCAGGAAGTCCAGCAGCTGGCGGTTGGCCTTCTTGTCTGCGCTGAAGGGGAAGATGGAGACATTGCCCGGGTTCATGGAGCCGATTTCGCGCAGGAAGACGTTGGGCTGGTGGATGTTGACGGTGGACTGCCCGTCCGTGAGCATGAAGATGTTGAGGGGGCGGGCGCGGTTGCCGTTGCCGCCTTTGACGAAGGGGGCGAGGCCGCCGAAGACGTCGGTCATGCCGCCGTGCGCCAGCTTTTGGATGGCGCCGGTGGCCGCCGCAATGTTGGCGGGCGTGCCGGCGGCGAAGTCGCGGAAGACGCGCGCAGGCTTGTCGGCGAAGGAGATGACGTTGAAGCGGTCGGCGGGATTCACCGCCGCCAGCACCTCGATGACCGACTGCCGGAAGGCGGCGAACTTGGAGGGCGAGATGCTGTCGGAGCGGTCGATGATGAAGAGGAGGTCCTTGGGAATGTCCGGCAGGGCGTCGCTGTTGCGGCCAGGCAGGATCTCCACCTGGAAGCAGCCGCCGCGCCGGCCGTTCTCCATCTGGACGGTCACCTTGACCTGCACATAGTCGTCCAGCGGCAGGACGGCGTCCGCCGGCGTGAGCCCGCGGCCCGCCAGCTCGTCGCCCGGCTTGGGGGCGCTGCCGTCGGGGCCGCCGCCGGGGGCGGGCAAAGTCACGTCGGGCAGTTCCAGGCCGGGCATGTCGGCGTCGGGCGCGCCGAAGCCGGGGCGGCGCCCGCGGAGTTCAAGGCCCGCGCTCAAGGCCGCGCCGGAGGCGTTCAGCGGCCCGTCCTGGGCAAGGCTTGGCAGCATGACGTCGGGGGCGACGGCGCTGCGGTGCAGTTCAGGCGTGGTCATGCGGCCTTCGATATTGAGGCGCTCCGGCGGCAGGTCGCTGGCCTTGATCTCCAATATTTCAGGGCGCGGGGCGGTTGGCGGCTCCAGAAGCGCCTCCGCGGAGGGCGCCTCCAGTTGGGGCGCCTGCACAAGCGCCCCCTGCACGCCCGTGATGTCATAGACGGTGACGGGCGCGTCGGTGAAATCGGCCTCCTTCAGCAGGTCGGCCACCTGCTCCGTCTCCGTGGCGAACTTGATCTCCTGAAGCGGCGCCTCCAGCTCGGGCGCCTTCTGGAGGGCCGATCCGTCGTCCAGCTCCGGCGCCTTCTGCTCCTCCTCCATCTGGTCGGGCTCGCTTTCGGGCGGCGGCGGATCCAGGTGGAAGGTCACCGCCTGGTCATAGATGTCGTCGGGCGTCTCCCTCTCGCTCGGAAGGCGGAGGCCCGCCCTGTCCAGCGCAATTCCCGACATGGCCCTGAAGAGCAGCAGGTGCAGAAGCACCGACAGCAGGATGGACAGGACGGCGAATTTGCGCATCTTCATCTGTCAGGTCTCCGGTGGGGTTGAGCGTTTGAGGGCCACGCTGCCCGTGCGCGCCAGCTCGATGAGGCCGAAGGAGCGCACCAACGTCATGAATTCGTCGATCTTCTCGGGCAGGTCGGTCAATTGGATGATGACGGAATCCTCCTGGACATCGATGACATGCGCATCGTAGGAGCCGCAGAGCTGCATGAGTTCGCGGCGCGTCTCGTCGCTTTCCGCCTTCACCTTGAGCAGTTCCAGCTCGCGCACCACGAAGTCCCCCGCGTCCAGACGCGTGACCCGGACCACCTCGATGAGCTTGTTGAGCTGCTTCTCGATCTGCTCCAGAATCACCGCGTCGCCGTGGGTGACGATGGTCATGCGGGAGTATTCCGTGTCCTGGGTGGAGCTGACAGTCAGGCTGTCGATGTTGTAGCCGCGCCCGCAGAAGAGGCCCGCGATGCGGGCCAGGACGCCGAAGCGGTTTTCGACCAGAACCGAGAAGGTCTCGCTGGGCACGGCGCTCTACTCCTCCACGCGCTCGACGGTGATGTCCTGTGAAATCTGCTCCTTGAGGATGCGCTCGATGCCGCCCTTGAG
>CACZQQ010000361.1 GCA_902783355.1 uncultured bacterium | reverse complement strand
TACTATCTTCCCCAATGCGGCCTTTCCACCCGCGTGATAGGCTGCGACAACCACGTGGAGGGCCCCGACCTCGGCCTGGACACGCTCACCACGTGGGACACGCAGCCGGAGGAGCAGGGACGCCACTGCGTGGAGGCCCTCCTCCACCCCTGCGTCGTCTCCAAGCCCTTCGTGGCGCGCGTCAAGGGACACCTTGTCGTCCGCGACTGATTTCACCGTCTCAACTTCAACCCTGCAACACCTCTGCCGCCATGCAAAAGACCTCCCGAATCGCCAGTTGGCTTCTTCTCCTGTTGTCCTTGACGCTTTTCGCCGCCCCTGAAGAGGATGTCGTCCTGAAGCTCTTCAGGGTGACGCCGGAGCGCGTCCAGGCGACCGTCGGCGACACGGTGGAGTTCACGCTGGAATGGGAGACGGAGGACGGCTCGGCGTTCTACGCCTGGTTCGCGCCGCTGGAGCGCCGCCATGCGCCGGAGAAATTCTTCGCCACGACCAAGCGGACCATCAACGAGAACAGCGTCGACCACGGCTACGACAACATCGCCCTCGTCGCCTACCATCTGGTACCGGGCGGCAAGACGGCGGGCAGCGAGGCCTTCGCCCTCTCGCTGCACGACTTCACGCCAGGAGAATACCAGTTCGCCGTCAACGCCAAGTTCATGAAGGACAACGTGCAGCACACCCGCGTGCTGAGCGTCAGCCTGGAGGTCAAGGCGCCTGCCGCGCCGCAGCGGCGGACATTGTCGGAGGGCGAGCCCGCGCGGCTGAAGGACTACCTCATCTACGTGCCCGACGAGGCGCCGCCCTCCGTCAAGCAGGCCGCCCAGCGCCTCCAGCGGCTGGTCCTCAAGGCCTCCGGCGTGCGCCTGCCTCTCTGGAACGAGGCGTTGACGCCCTTCATCGCATTGGGCGACTGCGCGGAGGCGCGCCAGGCGGGAATCGACGCCTCCAGCCTGGACTACGAGGGCTACATCCTGCGCAAGGTCGGCAACGACATCTTCATCGCGGGGCACGACGTGCCGGACGACGGCTACACCGATACCTACGGCAAGAGCTTCGGCACCGCCTTCGGTGTCAACGCCTTCCTGGAGAATGTATTGGGCATCAGCTGGCTGCTGCCGGGCGAACGCGGCCTCTACTTGCCCAAGATGGACGGCGACTACCTCTTCGGCGACATCGACGAGACCTACGCGCCACGCTACACCTACCGCCTCTACTGGGTCCGCGCCGCCTCGGCGTCGGTGCAGGAGTGGTTTGCCTACAACCAGACGCGTCTGGACCAGTACGGCTCCCGCTACTACGCGGCCCCCCATTCGTGGATATGGCTCTATCCGGAGGCGAACATGCCGGAGGCCGCCGTCGTTCCCGACCGCGAGAAGACCTTCAAGGAGCATCCGGACTTCTTCGAACTGTCCTCCGACGGACGGCGCGTCCCGCCGGCGCCCGGCGAGGTCTTCTCCCTTTGTCTGGGCAATCCCGCCACCACAGAGGACATCATCCAGCGCATCCCCAAGCTCACCGCGCTGAAGGATGAGCGCAACCCCCATCTCAAGGGGCTCAAGTTCCAGTCGCTGACGCCCAACGACAACGCGCCCTACTGCGCCTGCGAACTGTGCAGAAAATACCGCCGCACCATGACACAGGAGGAGACGGGGCCAGTCGCCTACGAACTGCCGGTCAGCTGGACGGAACTGGTCTTCAACCACATCCGCACCGTCTGTGAGCGCCTCCCCGACTACACCTTCTCCTGCTACATCTACCACTGCACGGAATATCCCTATCCAGGCATGAAGCCCATGCCGAAGAACTTCAGCGCGACAATGGCCCCCTTGCACTGCGGCTACGGCCCCGTCCGCCTCTGCGACGCCATCAACGGCACCTGGCACCGCTGGATGGAATCATGGCGCGGCCTCTTCGCCGACCAGACCTACTACGGGCTGGACTTCTGGCTGCGGCAGTACTACGGGGCGCCGCTGCCCTCCTGCATCGGCCTCATGAAGGATACCTTCAAAGAGTTCAGGCGCCATCCCCTCACGGGGGCGCTCTTCTACGACAATCCAGGCTACGGCCAGTCCGGACTGTCCACATGGGTTCTGGCCAAGATGCTCTGGAACCCCGACCTGGATCCCGAAGAACTGGCTGGCGAATATCTGCGGAAGGCCTATGGCGAGAAGGCCGGTGCCACCATGCGGCAACTCCACCGCCTGGTGGACGCGCAGGCACGCGCGTACTACAATTCACTCAACGGACGAAGCGGATGGGATCTGGACGCGGAGGGCCTTTCGGGCATCTACGCGCCCATCTATCCTGAAATCGAGCGCCTCTATCTCGCCGCCGTGGCCGACGGCGGCGACGAGGACCAGCGCTGGCGGCTCTCCATGTTCGGCGAGAACCTCAAGCTGCTGCGCTACACGCTTGTCAGCCTTGGCTTCATGGAGGACGCGCCGTCGCCCCTCCATCTGGAGCCGGAGGAATACGACCGCCTGAACCGCGCGCGCCTGCCCGGCGGCGACCTGGTCGACTACCTCTCCCCGCCCGCACGGCC
>CACZQQ010000360.1 GCA_902783355.1 uncultured bacterium | reverse complement strand
TGGCGGAGGCGTATTGCTCCACCAGCGTGCCGCTCTCGTGGGTGGAATGCAGCAGGACGATGTCGCGGCAGCCGTTCTCCTGCAGGGTCTTGACCGCCATCAGGACCTCGGGCAGCCCCATGGCGATGTCGTGGAAGGTGACAGGCACGCCCAGCGAGGCGGCCGCCTTCAGCATGAAGTAGTTGTTGGCGTCGTCGCTGTTGATGTTGATCATCTCCACGCCCAGGCGGCGGCACAGTTCGATGGAGGGCAGATCCAGCGGCGTGGGATAGAGGATGAGGTCGAAGCCCTTCGCGTACTCGAAGAGCTCGAACCACTGCGCCTCGGTGAAGTCCAGGCGGCGCAGCGTCTCCATCATCCGCGCGGTCTCCGGATAGCGCTCGCCGTGGACGAAGAAGGACTCCGGGTTGGCCATGAAGATGTCGGCGCCGTCGCAGCCCGCCTCGGCGGCCGCCTTGACGAGACGCTTCGCGTTCTCCAGCGACCCGTTGTGGGCGGAGCCGATCTCGCCGGTCAGGAAGATGGGCTGGCCGACGCCGACGGTGCGGTTGCGGATCTTGACGGTCCGATTTGCGAACTCACGGAAACTCATGGCATTCAAGGAGTTAGATTATCCACGCAAAGGAGGCGCGCCCAAAAGGAGGCGCGCCCTGGAGATCATGCTAATTACTTGTCCTTCTTGAGGAGGATGGGCATGTTGATGGTGCTCAGCGTCAGGCCCTGGCACTTCTCCTTGGGCTGGTGCGGGCAGAACCAGAGGATGATGAAGGAGCCGATGAGGTCGATGGGCAGGTGGAAGGCGAAGCTGCGGGCGATGGGGTGGTCCACGATGTACTTGTTGCTGAAGAACCACCACATGATCATCCACTGGCCGATGCCCAGGAAGATGAGGCCGAAGGCGGCCGAGATGAGCGTGCCGGTCTTCTTGCGGATGGACTTGAAGCACCAGGGCAGGCAGAGGATGACGAAGAGGAGCATGGAGACCACGGGCAGCACCCACGTGATCTTGCCGCCCCAGCCCATGCTGAGGGTCTCGGGCTGGAGCATGTGCAGCTTCTCGCCAAGGGCGGCGGGCACATGGATGTCGGCGAGGGAGATGTTGTAGTTGCTCGCCGCCTCCACGGCCTTGTCGTAGGCGTCGACAAGCCCGAGCCCCTTCGAGTCAAGGAACCTGTTGACGGTCTCGAGGACGCCCTTCTGGTAGAACTGCTCGGCGTTGCGGGAGAGGATGTACCAGAGGTTGCCGCCGATGGTGGCGCCCAGGCCGAAGATGGTGATGCCCCAGATGAGGGTCGAGTTGGCGCGGTCGGAGAGCACCGCGAAGAGGAAGGCGGGCAGCACGCAGGCGCCCAGGACGCCGAAGATGGTGCCGACCTCCGCCACGGACTGGCTCAGCCATTCGCCGGAGAAGTTCAGCGCCAGGCCGAAGAGGATGACGAAGGCGCCGATCCAGAAGGTCGCCTTGCGGGAGACGTTGTACTCGTCGCGCGCGGTCATGTTCTTGTTGATGAAGCGGGCGTGGAACTCCTTGAGCCAGACGGTGGCCATGGAGTTCATGCCGCTGGAGAGCGTGCTCATGATGGCGGCCAGCATGCCGGCGATGAAGAGGCCGGGGATGGGCGTGGGCAGCTGCGTGGCCACGAAGTGGAAGAAGGCGCGGTCGCCCTGGTTGAGCGCAAGGTTGACCTCCGGATCGGGATTCGTGTTGTAGTAGGTGAAGACCGCCATGCCCGTGAACCACAGGAAGTAGGCGAAGAGCATGCCGAAGCCGGTGGCCACGATCTGGGCCTTGAAGCCCTCCTTCCAGTTCTTCGTGCTCAGCAGGCGCTGGATGGAGATCTGGTCGCTGCAGGCGCTGGTCAGCGGCGCCGTGAAGGCGCTGATGATCATCAGCCAGAAGAGGAGGCGCACATAGGGCGTGATCGTGTAGAAGCTCGGCTCGGAGAACTCCTTGAAGCCGTGGCCGGCGTCGCAGGCGCCCTTGATGGCGCCCCAGGCGCCGCCGTCGATCTTCATGCACAGGAAGACCATGACCAGGAAGAAGCTGCCGAAGAGGACGAAGAACTGCATGACGTCCGTCCAGATGACCGCCTTGGCGCCGCCGGTGATGGTGTAGATCATGCCGACCACGCCGACCAGCAGGATGGAGAACCACGCGGGCCAGTGGTAGGAGGCCTCGAAGATCTTGGCGGTGGTGAAGACGACCATGCCCAGATACATGACGCGGCTGTAGAAGCCGGAGATGGCGACGATGGCGCGCACGGAGCCGTCGTAGCGGTATTCAAGGTATTCGTAGGGGGTGAAGGAGCCGAGGCGGAAGTAGAAGCGCGTGAAGAGGAGGTAGCAGGGGATGCCGAGGGCCAGGCCGAGGGTCTGGCTGATGCTGAAGAGGGTCACGCCGTGGTTGCAGATCTCGCCGGGGACGACCACCAGCGACACCGAGCTCAACAGCGCCATCATGCAGGCCATGCCGATGGCCAGGAAGTGGACGCGCCGCCCGCCCATGAGGTAGTTCTCGGAGGTCTTCTCGCCGCGCGAGCAGTAGAAGCCGATGGCGATGACCGCCGCAAAGTAGGCCACGATGACCAGGTAGTTCATCATTTCATTGAAGTTGAAATGACTTGCAATCGAATTCATGCCGTGTGTTCCTTGTTGTTAGGGGGTGATGTTGACAGGAAAAGAATCGGCCGGGCGGCAGAACCGTCCGGCCATCATATTGGAAATCAGGGATATGTGATGCCAGCGCCTTCCATGGCGGCCTTGAAGGCGGCCAGCTTCTCGCCGGTGAACGGGCGCGCCGGATAGGCGGGGACGCCCATGTCGAAGCCGCGCAGGTTCATGTGCGCCTTCAGCGCCCGCATCAGGTCGCCGTCCGCCCACGACAGCAGCACGTCGATGACCTTGTTGATGCGGACCTGCACCTGCCGCGCGCCCGCCAGGTCGCCGGCGCGGAAGCGGTTGTAGAGCTCCACGAACCACTCCGGCATGACGTTGTAGGTCGAGCCGATGCCGCCGTCCGCGCCCACCGTCAGGCCGCAGATCAACGATTCGTCCGGCCCGTTGATGATGTTGATGTCGCCGCCATTTAACTGCTTGAGTGCCAACATCTTATAGTAGTTCGCCCGCGTGTCCTTCGCGCCCACGATGTTCTCCACTGCGATGAGGCGCTCCACCATCTTGTTCACGTCGGTGCCGCCCAGCGTGGCCACCATCGCGTAGACCACCACCGGCAGGGAGGTGTTGTCGGCCATGCGCTTGTAGTAGTCGCAGACCTCCTCCATGTTGAAGTTGTAGTAGAAGCAGGGCAGGACGGAGGAGACGCCGTCGGCGCCGATGGCGGTGGCGTGGCGCGTCAGCTCCATCGCGTCGTCGGGGTTGATGGAGCCTGTGTGGACGATGACCTTGCCGCGGCCGGCGGTGGCCTCCACGGCCGCCTCCGCCAGCGCCTTGCGCTGCGACACGCCCAGGACGACGCCCTCGCCCGTGCTGCCGCCCACGTAGAAGCCGGAGCAGCCGACGCCCAGGAAGTAGTCCACCATCGTCTTGACGGTCGCCGTCTTGACGGCGCCCTTCTCATCCAGCGGGGTCAGCATGGCCGGCATGATGCCTGTGAACTTGATTTTCGACATGAAAGCCTCTCCAGTAGGGTGGTAGGGAAGTGTAGGACAAAAATCGTGATAATATAGTCCCCTCTGCGGGAACGAACGGGCAAGAGAAGAAGATTTTCGGCCCGAAGAGGGGACGCGGCCTCAAGATTGCCGTGTACAATAAGGAATGAAGGGCGGCGGCCCTGGCGTTCCGCCGGCCTGTAGAATGGCAAGACGGGCTTATATTTAGACGGTTTCACGTGCCGCGGACGCGGCGCCGCCCGAGACCGCCTGCGGTCAAGACAGCCTGTCGCAACAAGGAGAATCCCATGAAACACGTCCTCCGTCTCGCCACCGTCATCGCGCTCCTCCTGGCCATCGGCCTGAAGGCGGCGGAAATCCCGCAGAACCCGCGGCGGAAGCCGCTTCCCGTGGAGGAGTTCCACAAGCACTTCGAGAAGGTGCCGACCGACAAGGACATGGGCGCCAACTTCGCGGCGCGCGTCTATCTCGGCACCGCCGGCGACAGGGACCACTACAACTCGCTGACCCTGGGCTGGGGCGCCTGCGGCGTCCTGTGGGGCAAGCCCGTCGCCATCGTCTACATCCGCGAGACGCGCTTCAGCCACGCCTACTTCGAGGCCTCGCCCCTCTTCACCCTCTCGTGGTATGCCGACAAGGACCGCCCCACCCTCGTCCGCGTCTTCGGCGGCACGTCCGGACGCGACACGGACAAGGAGAAGGCCTCCGGCTTCACGCCCGTCGAGACGCCCGACGGCGGCGTCACCTACCTGGAGGCCGAGAAGGTCGTCGTCTGCCGCAAAGTCATGCGCCAGCCCGTCCCGAAGGAATTCGTCCCGAAACCGCTCGCCGAACGCATGAACGCGGACGGCCATCTCCACATCCAATACACGGGTGAAGTCATAAGCGTCTGGAAACGAAAGAAATAGGATACACGTTCACCACTTGTCCC
>CACZQQ010000359.1 GCA_902783355.1 uncultured bacterium | reverse complement strand
TCCGTGTCCCACCTGAAACCGTCCACGTCGCAGAGGCTGAAGGTGCCGTGCGCCTCGTCGTATTTCGCGATGGGGGAGACGAAATTCCATCCCCCCTTCATCTCCGGCAGATGGCTTGGCGCCGCAAGGGGCGCCTGCCCGCGCAGCGTGACCGCCGCCGCCGAGGCGCCGCCGTTGTAGACCCAGTAGGCGCGGCCGCCGGCAAGCTGCGAGGCCGCCGTGACGCGCGTGTTGTTGGCGGCGGGATCGAGGACCAGATAGTCCAGGAGGGTCCCCGCGTCCTCCAGCGTCTCCAGCGGGATTCCCGCCAGATTCCAGCCGGGCTGGAGGGTCACGTTGCACTCCGCCGTCTCGTAGCGCTTGTAGACGGAGAAGCGCAGGATGTAGACCGTGTTGGTGGCCAGCGTCACCTCGTTGCTTTCCGTCGGGTCGTCCAGGGTCTGGAAGGGGCTGCCGTTCTCGTTCAGGATGTCCAGCTGGCCGTCGGAGGGGACGCCGCCCGCGAAGCCCGTGACCGGCTCGACCGTCACGGCCACCGATTCGCTCTTGGGGGCGCCCTTGTCGTTGAGCAGCTTGACGCGGAAGCGCCAGTCGTAGGCGCTGCCGGTGCCGTCGTCCTCGTAGATGAACGAGCACCCCTTGTAGGAGAGGCCGTCGCCGCCGTTGATGATTTCCACCTGGTGGACATTGAAGCCGGAGGAAGGCAGCACGGCTCCCCACACGGCCTTTTCGGCGAGGGCGTAGACGGCGCTGACGGTCTCGTCCTTGCCGCCATTGTCGTAGGCGTAGGTGATCCTCCAGGCGGTGGTGATGGTGCCCAGGTCTTCACTGAATTCGGGGGTGATGGTCGCCCCGAAGAGCGCCCCCGCGACGAAAAGGGCAATCAGAATGGGTATGATTCTCTTCATATCCGCTTTTTCCTCCATGCAATGTGGCCCGAATGCGTCTCCGCGACGGACAATTGATATAAATTACACCAGATTACGAATTATGCACGCCTTTACGCCATGAAAATTCTTCTTGCACTCTTTCGCTACCACTACTGGGGGGGGCTCCAGAGCGACACGCTGCGGCTCGTCGAGGAGGCCCTCGCCCGGAAGCACGAGGTCGTCGCCTTCACGACCTCGTGGCCGGACCCGCCGGAGGGGCTCCGGCTGGACCTCGTGCCGCGGCGCGGCCTGACCAACGCCGGCCGCATGGCCGCCTTCGAGCGCGACTGGCAGAGGCGCCTCGCCCAAAGGGACTACGACGTCTCCGTCGCCATGAGCCGCGTCGCGGGGGGCGACTTCTACTTCGCCTCGGACTCCTGCATGTGGACGCGCTACCACAGGAAGTATCCCAAGTGGCTGCTGTGGCTCAATCCGCGCCACCGCCGCATCCTCGAGACCGAAAGGCGCATCTTCGCGCCGGACGCCCCGACACGCATCTTCACCATTGCCCCCCTCCAGCAGAAGGAGTTCCGGGAGGCCTACGGCACGCCTGCGGAGCGCCTCGTCGCCCTGCCCCCGGGCATGCGCCCCGACTGCGTGCGCCCCGACGAGGCCGCCGCCGACGCCATCCGGAAGGAGGTCCGGCGGGAGCTGGAGCTGGACGAACAGGCCACCGTCTTCATCCAGGTGGCCTCCAACCTGGTCGGCAAGGGGACCGACCGCCTGATCAAGGCGCTGGGGGCGCTCCCGCGCGAGACAATCCCCCGCCTGCGCCTGCTCCTGGTGGGCGCCAACGACGAATACGCCGTGCGCAAGATGGCCCTGCGGGCCGGCTTCCCGCCCCCGCAGATCCGCGTGACAGGCGTCCGGCAGGACGTGAACCGGCTGCTGCTGGCCGCCGACGCGATGGCGCACCCCGCCCGCGAAGAGGGCGCCGGCAGCGTCCTGGTGGAGGCGCTGGCGGCGGGCCTCCCCGTCCTCTGCAGCGGCATCTGCGGCTTCGCCCCCATCGTGGCGGAATCCGGCGGCATCGTCCTGGAAGAGCCCTTTGCGCCGGAGGGGCTTGTGCGGGGGCTCGGCGAGCTCGCCGCCAGGCTGCCCGACTACGCCCGCAGGGCCCGCGCCTACGGCGCCGCCCACGACTTCACCGGCCGCGCCCGCGTCCTCGTGGACAATCTGGAAGCCCATGCGGCAGAATGACGGATACCCAAAATCCACATTATATTTTGCCGTTTACGCGAAACCGAACGCAAAAGCCAATCTCCCCTCTCCTCCATGGACAGCAACACCAAGCGCATCACAGTCGACTACCTCATCATCGGCTCCGGGCTGGCGGGCCTGACCGCCGCGCTGGAGGCCGCCAAGCACGGTTCCGTGCTTGTGGTCACCAAAGCGCGCGCGGAGGACTGCAACACGCGCTACGCCCAGGGCGGCATCGCCTGCGTCATGTCGGAGGACAACGACTCCTTCGAGCAGCATGTGCAGGACACGCTGGTGGCGGGCGCGGGCCTCTGCAAGCCGGATGTCGTGCGCACGATCGTGCAGGCGGGGCCTGAGCGCATCCGCGCCCTGCAGGCGTGGGGCGTCGAGTTCACGCGCGAGCGCGAGGTCAATCCGGAGAGCGCCGGCATGGACGGCGAGGCCTACCATCTGGGGCGCGAGGGCGGCCACTCCGCCCGCCGCATCCTCCACTCCGGCGACATCAC
>CACZQQ010000358.1 GCA_902783355.1 uncultured bacterium | reverse complement strand
TGAACTGGCCCGCCGCTTCAACCCCAGCGAACAGGACATCGAGAAGGAAATCCAGATGGCCGGCGCGCGCGTGCAGGTGCTCTGCCTTGTGCCGGAACACATCACCGGCAAGCGCGTCCACGAGGCGTGACCGAAATGAACAGGCAGGGCACAGGAAGGAGGAAGCAGCATGCAGGCCGACAGCCATAGGACAATCCAGCGCAACCGCGAGGCCATGCGGCGATTTGAGAAGTGCATCAACACCAACGACTTGGCTCTTGGCGAGGAGCTGATAGCCCCCACCGCCGCGTTCGCGACCCCGGTCTCGCCCACGCCGCTCTACGGCGCCAAGGGCTACCTGAGCGTCGTCGACTTCATGCGCAAAAGCTTCCCCGACGTGCAGTGGACCCTTCAGGACATGGTGGCCGACGAGACGACCGTCGCGGTCCAGTGGCTCTGCACGGGGACCTTCACGGGCGAAGCCCCCTTCGCGGGGCTTCAGCCGAACAGCAGGAAGTTCTCGACCACGGTCATGAACTTCTACGCCTTCGACGCCGACGGCAGGATCGTCGGCGACGTCGCCGCGACAGGCATCGCGGGAATCCTGCAGGGCATCGGCGCCCTGCCCTCCAAGTGACATGCCGCGCAACCGGCGCCGCTGAACAACCAGAGGAGAAGCGACCATGGACCGCAACTTCATCGAAAAATCATTCAAGGACTGCCAGCTCGTCGGCAGAAACTACGAGCCGGGCAGCGCCTTCACCTTCCACATATACGTGGCCAGGCCCGACGGGGCGGCGCAGGACGGCGCGCTCTATCTCCTCCTCGAGCACGACTTCGACACGATGGTCCACATCCTGACAATCTTCATGCAGGAGGGGCTCATCCCGTGGGGGATGCTCCTCTTCTGCAAACCGGGCAAGCTGCCGCCCTCCCTGCCGGATGGCGCGACGCGAGGCATGCGCGCGGAGGAATTCGACCAATACGGCCCCGAATTCACAAATTTCCTCGTGGAGGAGCTTGTTCCAGAGGCCTGCCGCCTGAGCGGCGAGACGCTCTCCCCCTCGCCCGACATGCATTTCATCACCGGCGGCTCCTCCGGCGGCATGGCGGCGTGGAACGCCGTCTGGTTCCGGAACGACTTCTTCCGCAGGGCCTTCCTCAGCAGCCCGACCTTCTCCGCCATGCGCGGCGGCGAGGAGGCCATGGTCCTGGCCAGAAAGACCGAAAGCCGCCCCATCAGGCTCTACATCACCGTCGGCACCGAGGAGCCCGACTACTTCTTCGGCAGCTCGCTGTATGCGGCGCAGAATGCGGCGGCCGCACTCGAGTTCGCAGGATACGATCTCCGCTTCGAACAATTCAACGGAGAAGGACATTGCACCCGCCGCGAAGACCTGCCCCTCTGGCGCAGAATCATGAAGTTCATCTGGGCCAACTGGAAGACCATGCCCGTGACGACGATGGCCACCCAGATCAGAATACGGAAGCTCGTCGCCGACGGCAGCACGTGGCGTGAATACAGTGGCACCTTCCCAAAATCGTCAAATAAAATATGTTGCAATGGAGGAAGTTATACATTTAGCGAAGGAACAATCTTCTGGGAGAGGGAGGGTAAAAGGAAGGCCGTCGCGGACGGATTCGGCCGCATCACGGCCCTGGGCCTCTCGTCGGACAAATGGCGCCTCTACATCGCGGATGCCACGCGCAGGTTCATCTACGCCATCTCCATCATGCCCGACGGCTCGCTGGCCAACCTCTACAAGCTGGCGCCCCTGCATCTGGCGCACGACTTCCGCACGCCGGGCGCAACCGATTTGGTCGTGCTGTCCGACGACCGCGTACTGGCCGCGACCGAACTGGGCGTCCAGGGCGTCGTCTCCTTCGGCCTGACGGATCTCATCCTGCCGCTGCCGGGCGACCGCGCGGCGGAGAGGATCGCCGTCGTCGGCAAGACGCTCTATGTCTCTGCGGGAGACAAGGTTTTCACGCGCGAGCTGAAGATTTCCGCCCAGCAGGAGGACGGCGCGCCCGTGGCCCCCTCCTCGCCGGAATACGCCGACAACTTCGCCTACACGCGCTCCCACCTGTTCTTCCCGTAAGCCCCCGAAGACATGACAAACCATGACAGAAATAGACAAAAGAGACTGAGCAAATGACTGGACAACAAGGCGTTTTCACGCAAATCTCACTTTTCAGCGTCCTGCTGGCCGGACACTATGGCGGCGTCTGCAGCATCGCCGAGGTCAAAAGGCATGGCGACATGGCCATCGCCACCATGGACCGCCTGGACGGCGAAATGCAGATGATCGACGGCGTCGTCTACCAGGCCTGCGCCGACGGACGGCTCCTGCTCCCCGCCGACGACGCCACAATCCCCTACGGCACGATCGCCCGCCTCACGCCTGAACAGGAACTGCAACTGGATGAGATTCTATGTTTTGAAGATTTCGAGGAGCGCATGAAGACGGAATGCCCCTCCCTCAACCTGCCGCTGGCCGTCCACCTCAAGGGCGACTTCCGCCATGTCAAGGTCAGGGCGGTCGGACGTCAGGAGAAGGACGGGGTCGGGCTGGCCGAGGCGGCGAAGAACGAGGCCGTCTTCGAACTGGCGGAGACGAAAGGGGACATGGTGGGCTTCCGCCTGCCCGGATACGTCCAGGGCGTCAATGCCCCCGGATGGCATCTGCATTTTGTGGACGAGGCGCGCCGCCATGGCGGCCACGTGATCAACTTCTCCCTGAAGCATGGCGCGATGCGCCTCTGCCGGGCCCGCGAATTCCGAATCGTCCTCCCCGAGGCCCTCGCGGACATGGAACTGGACCGCGACTGGACCGATGACTTGCGCAAGGCGGAGGCGGAACGATAGCGCCCGCCCCTTGGCAAGACGCCCAACTTGAAGAAAACCTGCCTGGTCTCACTGCAAACCATGAAAACCGCCCTCCTCATCCTTCTCGTCTGCCTCGTGGCCGCCATCGCGCTGGCCGGATGCCGCCTCCTGCGCAAGCGCAACACCGCCGCCACAATCGCCATGACCGCCACCCTGCCCGGCAAGGCCGTCATCGTCTACTACTCACAGTCCAAGGTGGGCAACACCGCCACCGTCGCCCAGTGGATCCAGAAGCACGTCGGCTGCGAAATGGTGGCCATCGAGCCGGTCGAACCCTATCCCGACGCCTATTCCGAGACGCTCAAGGCCGCCAACGCGGAGCGCAGGGAGAAGGCCAGGCGGGCCATCAAGCCCGTCTCCATCCCCGAAGACTGCGACGTGGTCTTCGTCGGCTCCCCCATCTGGTATGGCACATACGCGCCTGCCTTGGCGGCCTTCCTCGAAGAGAATCCCCTCGCAGGCAAGACAGTCGTCCCCTTCTCCACCCACGGCGGCGGCGGCGCGCCCCTCTTCGAAAGCGACCTGAAGGCGGCCTGCCCCGAGGCGACCGTCCTC
>CACZQQ010000357.1 GCA_902783355.1 uncultured bacterium | reverse complement strand
ATCATGCCGTGGGGCATCGTGTAGAGCTTCTTGATGGATTCCATCGTGTCCTCCAGCAGGCCGAGCTTGTCCAGCTCGAAGACGGAGGCGTCCTTCTGGAGGAGGCGCAGGACGATGGACTCGCCGTGCATGGTGGGGATCGTGGAGACGCGCACGTCGATGGCGGTGCCGCCGTTGTTCATCTCGATGCGGCCGTCCTGCGGCAGGCGGCGCTCGGCGATGTTCATGCCCGAAAGCAGCTTGATGCGGGAGGCGATGGCGGGATACTGGCTGGCCGGCGGACGCAGCACCGTCTGGAGGAGGCCGTCGATGCGGAAGCGCACCTGCACGTCGTTCTCGTTGGGCTCGATGTGGATGTCGGAGGTGCCCGTCTCCTCGGCGCGCGTGAAGATGTCGTTCACGAGACGCACGATGGGGGCCTCCTTGGCCAGGTCGCGGAGGGCCTGCTCGGAATCGCCGTCGCCCAGTTCGGCGTCCTGCACGGCGCGGTCGTAGGTGGAGGCCAGGAAGCGGTCGATGTAGGAGCGGCGCGCCAGAACCAGCTCGACCTCGACGTCGTACATGTTGCGCCATGTCTGGACGAGGCGGCCGCTGTCGTAGGGGAAGGCGATGGCCAGCAGCGTCTTGTCGGGCGTCCACTGCAAAGGCAGGCAGAACTCCGCGTTCAGGAAGTCGTAGCTGACGTCGGGGTAGAAGGCGATGTCGCGGCTTTCCTGCTCGTCCAGGACCGGCAGCCCGGAGGCCTGCGCATAGATTTCCATCATGGCGGTGTCGTCGAGCCGGCCGCCTTCGATGAAGGCGGCGTCCTGCGCGGGCGACCCCAGCTCCAGGGAGGCGGGGTCGGGGCTGTTGACGCGTGCGGCCGCCAGTTCGCGGACACGGGCGGCCAGGGCCGCGCCCTGCAGGGGGGCGGCGGTCGCGGCGGCGGGCGGGATGGGGGCGTTCTCTTCAGGCATGGACTAGTACGATTCGCTCTGGTGGCTGGCGATCTCCTCCAGGGAGGCCTTGTAGCGGCGGATGAGCTCGTCCTGGAAATTCTCGCTGTCGATGACATTCACGGTGATGAGGACCATCAGCTCGGTGCGCTCGGTGCGATGGATGGTGCTTCCGAAGAGGTAGCCCAGCACGGGGATGTCCTTCAGCAGGGGGATTCCAGTGCGCGTAAGCGTATCCGCGTTGCGGATCATGCCGCCCAGCAGGATGGTGGAGGCGTCCTGCAGCGTCATCTCCGTGGTGACCTTCTTCTTGGTGAAGTCAGGGGCCGTCGAGCTGTAGGAGTTGGCCTTCATGTAGGTGACCTCCTGCTCGATGGTCAGGCGCACCGCGTTGCCGGCCGTGATGTAGGGCGTCACCGTCATGAGCACGCCGATGTCCTTGTAGTCGTAGTTGGTGGACATGTTGCCGGAGGAGGAGGTGTAGTTGGTCGTCTGCGTGGGGACCGCCACCTGCTCGCCCGACTGGATGGAGGCCTGGCTGCCGGAGACCACCACCAGATGCGGCTCGGAGAGGATCTTGGTGTTGCCGTTGCCGGCGACCGCGCGGACGACCGCCAGGGGGTCGTTCCCCTCGGAGAAGATGAGGCCGAGCCCGTCGCCGCTGCTCCATGTCCGCAAGGGCTCCGCCAGTTCCGTCGCCGTCCCGAGGATGGCGGGCGAGCCGGCGCCGGCGATGGCGCCGCCGACGCCGTAGCGGTTGCGGTGCAGCAGCTTGGTCATGGCGTATGTCACGCCGAACTCCGTGTTGTTGTTGAGGGTGATGTCGGCGATGATGGCCTTGATGGAGACCTGGCGGGGCGGCTCGTCATGGCGCTTCAGGAAGGTCTTGACCAGGACCCATGTGCGCGGCGTCGTCTTGACGGTCAGGCGGTTGAGCTCCTCGTCGCCGAAGACCGTGACCGGCGTCTCGAAGACGGTCTTGTTGACAGTCTCCTCGCCGTTGCGGTTGGCGCCGCTGGTGGTGGTGCGGGCGCGGGCGGTGCCGCTTGTTCCCGTGGTCCCCGTCGTGCCGCTGGTCCCCGTGGAGGAGCCGCCCGTGGTCCTGTTGCGGTTGGAAGAACTGTTACTGGAGCGGCTGGAGGAGGAGAGGGAGGAGGACCTGGAGGAGGAGCTGGAGGTCTCGCTGATGGTGACCTCCGCGTTGAAGAAGGCGGAGAGGGCGTTGCAGAGAGTCCCCACGGTGGCGTGCTCCGCGTTGTAGAAGAAGATCTCCTCGCGGTCCATCGTGTCGCTGCGGTCCAGTATCTTCACCCACTTGCCCACCTCGTTGACGACCTCCTGCATGGCGGCGGAGACCACCACGCAGCGCACCCGCGGCAAGGCCACCACCTTGACCGCGCCGCCGGAGGCCCCCGTCGCAGGCGCGACTGGGAAGCCGAGGACCGGCAGGAGCGACTGGAGTTCGGTCGCCACGATGTCCGCATCCACTTCGCTGCACTGGAAGGCACGGCAGGGCCAGTCGCGCTCGCCCTTGCTGTCCAAAAGCGCAACCAGTTCGCGCAGCTTCTCGATGTTGGCGGGAGCCTCGACGATGATGAGGGTATTGGTGTCGACGGAATCGGTGGCGCTGGCGCCCGCGGTCATGAAGGGCCTCAGCTGGGCCAGCACGTCCGCGCTCCTGCGGTACTTAATAGGAATGAAGTCGACGATGACATTGGGCTGGACGGCGTGGTCGGCGAAGATGCGGCGCTCCTGCGGCATCTTCTCGAAGGGGAGGATGTGGATGAAGCCCGCGTTCATGGAGGCGTAGGCGCCCGAAAGCCACAGGATGTGCTCGAAGGTCTCCCATGCGTCGCGCGCCGTCATCGACGTGTCCACGGAGAGCGTGACGGCCCCCTTGACGGACGGATCCACGATGTAGCTGAAGTTCAGCATCTCGGGCGCGGCGAAGGCCGCCACCACGTCGGAGAGGTCGGCCGCGTTGAAGGCCAGCTTGAGCTCCACCGACGCATCCGGGTCGGGAAGCCCCTTGAGGAGGTTGTCCGGATAGGGCATCTTCAGGGCGCCGTCCCCCTCGCGGCTGGACTGGCGGGCGGGCAGCTCAAGCTCGCGCCCCATCGCCTCCTGGTCCATGGCGTAGTAGCTGTCGTCCACCTTGATGGGGTCGTCCTGCAGCTTGGTGGCCTCCCGCGTGACCAGGTTTTCGAAGGGGAGCGGGCGCGGTTCGCCCTCCGCGGCAGTCGCTTCCGCGGGGGCGGCGTCCGTGCCTTTCATCGTGCCGCAGCCGACGCCGGCGAAAGCCATCGCGAGGCAGAGGGCAGCCAATGTCGCTTTGTCGAGAAGATGAGCCATGTGCGTGTCCAAGAGATGTGGGTCGTGTGAAAGGGATCTGCTATCTTTGCTGGGCGGCCCGCTGGCGGGCCTCCACGGCGCGGCGGACGCGTTCCTGCCGTTCCGCCTGGCTGTCGGTGGTCGGGGTCGGCGCGGTGGTGGCGGGGCGCCCCGACATTCCAGAGGCCCCGCCGTTGTAGCCCGCCGGCCCGTTCCAGTAGACTGGGACGGCCGTGTTGTTCACGCTGGCCCCGCCGGTGACGCCTGGAGGCCCTGGCGGGGCGGAGGAGGCGGCGCTGGTGGCGGCCGCGCCGGGCGTCCCCGGGCGCACAGGCACCGCCGTGCCAGAAGGCACCACGGGAGCCGCCCCGTTGTTCAGGACGGCGGCCTGGTGGATGGCTTCCTGCTGGACCGCGGCCTGGGCCCTCGCCTGGGCGGCGGCCTCCTCGTTCCGCTTGCGCAGCGCATCCTGCACCGCCACATTGCGGCGCAGGTTGGCCTCGCTGCTGGCGAAATTGATGGTCAGCGTGACGACTTCGCTCCCGCGCACGACCTCGACCACGCGCGCGGCGGCGTCGATGGCCTTGACCGCATAGCCGGTCTCGTTGATCTTCTCTCCCACGCGGAAGACCTGCTTGGCGGGAGCCGTAGAGGCGACGGAGGCGGCGGGCATCGTGCGCCCCGGCATGGGACGGCCGCCGGGTACCGGACGGCCGCCTGGGCGGCCGGCGGACACCTTGTTCCGAAGGACCGCCACCGGTTCGGATTCCCTGCCGGGCAAAGCCATCTGGGCAATGCCAATCAGCTCGAACTCGATCTTCTGGGCGGCAAGCTGGGCGGCGCGGGCGGCCTCCTCAGGCGTCATCCCGTCGCTACCGGCCTCGCGCTCGGTACGCTCAGGCAGGAAGAGCGTATTCTGCCACAATTCGTCCAAAGAGGCTCCGGCGGGCAGTCCGCGGGCGGGCGCCTTTGCGTCGTCCCTCTCCTTCTGGGCGGCGGCGGGAGCCAGCTGCGTCTTGCGGCCGTCTTCGGCGCGCGGCGCGGCCTCCTCCAGCTTCACCGGCGCAGGCGCAGAGCGGCGGCGGACGGCGATCGTGCCACCGATGCAGACCACGGCCAATGCGGCGTTCAAGATTGTCCAGGCAAGACCATGCATTGTTGAAAGCGTTGGTTTGAGCTCACTTCTTTCGGCTGAGGCCGGATGCAGCGCCCTTGGGCGGCGCGGCGGCGGACGGCGCGGGGGACGCGTCCTTGGCATTGCGGTAGCCCAAGAAGCCCAGGGCATCCTCATTGAGGGCGAGCACCTTCAGGCGCAGCGAGACATTGACCGCCTTGGGCGTGCGCGGATTGTCGGGCGTGATCTTGCAGTATTCCCAGCGGAAGCGCCCCTTCTGGCGGTCGTTGCGCAGCTGCACGAAGAGGCGCGAGAGATCCTGCATGGAAATGTTGCGGAAATCCATCGAGACGGTGACCTCCTGCATGAAGCTGCCGGGCTTCTCGCGCCCCAGATCGACCTTCTGGGTGCCCGCGACGCCCGCTATCTGCGCCAGGCGCATGATGCGGTTGAACTCCGAATTGACCTCCTGGTCCAGCTTGGCGCCCTCCCCCGCAATCCAGAAGCTGTCCGTCAGCCCCTGGATGGCCTTGGCCTCCTCCCGCCGGAGTTCCAATGTCTTGCGCGCAACCGCCAGGTCGCCACGCACCGACTTGAGTTCAAGCAGCTTCCCCTGCAGACGGCTCTCCGTCGGCAGCTGCACGGACGGCAGATACTGGCGGGCGACGATGAAAAGCAGGACGGCCACCAGCAGGCCCAGCAGAATCTTCTGGCTACGCTCCTTGTTCATGCCGCGCCCTCCTCAGGGGGGATTTCCATGGAGGCCGCAGGGGCATCCGCCTCATCCGCTTCATCCGCCTCTCCTTCTTCCTCTTCCTCGTCAACTTCTTCACCGTCGACTTCGGAATCCTCCTCCTCGGCCGCCTCGGCCGCCGCCTTCCTCTCGGCCTCCTGGACCGCAGCACGGATGGCCTCCTCCTGAAGACGCTTCTTCTCCTGCCGTGCCTTCTCCAGCGCCTCCTCCTCGGGGGAATCGAAGCGGGCGACCAGCTCGAAGCGCTGCACGTATGAATTGCTCGACTGGTTGAAGGAGCTCATGCGTTCCGCGACATTGCCGATGAAGGGGGAGGATTCCAGCCGCGCCGCCAGTTCCAGATCCTTCGTGGGACCTTGAATCTGCACCGTGACCGTCCCGTCCTTCCACTCCAGGGACTGCGAGACCCACGCAGGCGCCTGCACCGCCCGCGTGATCTCCATGAGGACGGAGGGGAAGTCGGGCCGGCTCTCCGTGTTGTCCAGAATCTCCTTACGCAGAAGCGCCCCGCGTTCGGCGTCCTTCGGGTCAAGCAGCTTGTTCACCGCCTCCAGCTCCTTGCGCGCCTGGGCGATGGCCACCTCGACGCGCCGGATCTGCGCCGCCTTGAACTGCAGTTTTCCTGCAACCATAAAGGCCACAAGGCAAAGCAGATAGACAGCCAGGCAGGCGGCAATGCCCTTCAAGGCGACATGGCGGTGCGTCGTCAAATGCTCCGGCAGGGGAATCGCGGTGCGCCGGTCGTCCGTGACAGCGGCGCTGAGACCATACATGGCCAGCAGGACGGCCTGCGTGAAGGCGAGGCGCTCCTCGGCGCTGCGCTGGTTCAGGACGCCCAGCTGGAGGCCCGGGAAGGGCAGCGCGGCGGGAAGGTCGGCAGGCGTCGCCGACGACGGCACAACGAGGCGCCGCCCCTCCTCCGAACGGTATTCGCAGACGCCTGGCTGATGTTCGCCGCCAGGGACGGCCAGGGAGCGTCCGGCCAGCAGCGGATCCAGCGCGGCGGGGGCCGGCAGCATCGCGTCCACATGGTGCAGCCCGGCCACCGCCTTGAGCCAGCTCTCCCAATGTTCTGTACGTACATAATAGAGGCGCACAGGCTGCAGGCCGTCGCCGCGCTTCGCCTGCGGCAGCAGCCTGTAGCCCCAGCGCAGCTTGTCGCCCGGCAGGGGCGTCTGCTTGCGGACCTCGAACTCCAGCGCCGTGCGCATCTCTTCGCTCTTCAGGCGCGGCATGGCCAGGTCGGCCATGCCCCAGCCCTGCCCGCTGCCGCCGGCCACGACGTAGATGCTGTCGTTGCCGCCGACTTCGCGGACGGCGCGCGCCACCAGCTCCGCGAGGGAATCGCCGCCGGCGCATT
>CACZQQ010000356.1 GCA_902783355.1 uncultured bacterium | reverse complement strand
TGGGACCCTACCAGCCCAGGTTGGCGGGCCAGAATTCGTCGAGCATCTGGGCGACGCGCGGGACGACGACCGTGGGGCGGTCTTCGCCCAGCTGGGGCATGGGCTCGCCGTTGAGGGTCAGCATGGTGCGCATCCCGTTGCGGCAGCCGAAGGCTATGTCGGTGCCGATGCGGTCGCCGACCATGACCATCTGGGAAGGCAGGAGCCCGAAGCGCTCGCAGAGGACGTCGCACATCCAGTGGTGGGGTTTGCCGGCAATGGCGCGCACGTAGGTGCCCGGGCGGACGGCCTTGAGGGCGGCCAGCAGCATGCCCGCGTCTGGCAGGGCCGGCGGGCAGACGGGATCCGGATGGCTGGCGTACAGGGGGATTCCGCGCTGGACAAGGGCGGTCGCCTCGCCGAAGGTCTCGTAGTCCAGGTCTCGCGCAAAGCCCACGAGCATGGCCTTCGCGCCCTCGAAGGTGTGATGGTAGCCCTGGCCGCCCATGTATGCTCTAAACTTTTGCGTTCCAAGTATATAGATGTCACTCGGCACGCCGAGGGTGCGCAGCATGTGGACGGTCGCCTCGCAGCTGGACATCACGTTGCGCGGCTCCAGCGGGAAGCCGATCCGGCGCAGCTTCTCGCAGTAGTCGGCGGGCGCGATGGAGCTGTTGTTGGTCACGAAACAGTACTCCAGGTCGGAATCGCGCAGCTTCTCGATGAGCCTGACCGCGCCCGGATAGGGGACGCCGTCCAGGTAGAGGGTGCCGTCCAGGTCGAAGAGCATGAGGCGGGCGGCGGGGTTGCCGTCGCGGCCCAGCCTCACCTTGTTCGTCGCCACGGGATTCGTCGTCATGGATGGACCTCCTGCAGGTGCCAGATTTCGCTGTTGTAGGCGGCGATGGTGCGGTCGGAGGAGAACTTGCCTGAGCAGGCGATGTTGACGAGGGACTTGCGGCTCCAGGCCGCAGGGTCCTGGAAGAGCTGGCCGGCGCGCTCCTGCGCCTCCGCGAAGCTGCGGAAGTCCGCCAGCAGCATGTAGCGGTCGCCGAAGTCGAGGAGGGAGTGCACAATGGGCGCGAACTCGCCGAGCTGCATCGGGCAGAAGGCGTTGTTGCGAATGGCGTCCAGCACCTCGCGCACTTCGGGGTCGCTGTGGTAGACGTCCCACGGCGAATAGCCGACGCGGCGTTCGGCCACCTGCTCGGCCGTCATGCCGAAGATGAAGATGTTCTCCTCGCCGACCTCGCGGCAGATCTCCACGTTGGCGCCGTCGAGCGTGCCCATGGTGAGGGCGCCGTTGAGCATGAGCTTCAGGTTGCCCGTGCCGGAGGCCTCCGTCCCCGCCAGCGAGATCTGCTCGCAGAGGTCGGCGCCGGGGATGATGACCTCCGCCAGCGAGACGCGGTAGTCCGGCAGGAAGGCCACCTTGAGGCGCCCCTCGATGGCGGGGTCGTTGTTGACGACGTTGGCGACGCCGTGGATGAGGCGGATGATGCGCTTGGCCATGTCGTAGCCGGGGGCGGCCTTCGCCGCGAAGATGAAGGTGCGCGGCGCGATCCGGGCCGCCGGCTCCCGCTTCAGGCGCTGGTAGAGGCTGATGATGTAGAGCACCTGGAGCAGCTGGCGCTTGTATTCGTGGAGGCGCTTGACCTGCACGTCGAAGAGGGAGGCCGGGTCGACGTGCACGCCCGTGAGGAGGCGGATGCGCTCCGCGAGGCGCTCCTTGTTGGCCTGCTTGACCGCGCGCAGCTTCGCCAGGAACTCCTCGTCCTCCTTGTAGTCGAGGAGGCGGCGCAGCTGGCCGAGGTCGGTGAGCCACCCGTCGCCGATGGTCTCGGTGATGAGCCGCGCGAGGGGGCGGTTGGCCAGGCCGAGCCAGCGGCGCTGCGTGATGCCGTTGGTCATGTTGGTGAACTTCTCCGGCCACATCTGCGCGAAGTCGGGGAAGATGGTGTCCCGGAGGATCTTCGAGTGGATTTCGGCGACGCCGTTCACGCGGGTGGAGCCGACGACGGCCAGGTTCGCCATGCGCACCATCTGCACGCCGCCCTCCTCCACCAGGCTCATGCGGCGCAGCCGCGCCATGTCGCCGGGGAAGCGCGCGCTGACCTGCTCCAGGAAGGCGCTGTTGATGTCGAAGATAATCTGCAAATGGCGCGGCAGCAGCCTCTTGAAGAGCGGCACGGGCCACTTCTCCAGCGCCTCGGGCAGCACCGTGTGGTTGGTGTAGTTGGTGCAGCGCACGGTGGTCTCCCACGCGCGCCCCCACGTGTAGCCGTAGTCGTCGATGAGGAGGCGCATGAGTTCGGGCACCACCAGCGCGGGATGCGTGTCGTTGAGCTGGATGACCACCTTGTCCGCCAGATTGTCGAGCGTCCCGTTCTCCTCCAGGTGCCGGCGGATGATGTCGTGGAGCGAGCAGGCCACGAAGAAGTACTGCTGGCGCAGCCGCAGCTCCTTGCCCTCCTGGATGTTGTCGTTGGGGTAGAGGACCTTGGTCAGGTTTTCGGCGGTCAGCTTGCCGGCGACGGCCTCCACGTAGGAGCCGCGGTTGAAGCTGGCGAAGTCGAAGTCGTTGCAGGCCTGCGCGGACCAGATGCGCAGGTTGTTGACGTTCTCGCCGCCGAAGCCGACCGCGGGCACGTCGTAGGGGATGCCGTTGACGCGCTCCGCGGGGAACCACTTCCAGGCGGGGCGCCCGTCGACCTCGACCTGGCGCAGTTCGCCGCCGAAGTAGACGCTGCACTCGTAGGCGGGGCGCCGGATCTCCCACGGATAGCCGTTGTGCTTCCAGTTGTCCGGCTCCTCCACCTGCTCGCCGTTGCTGATGAGCTGGCGGAAGATGCCGTAGTCGTAGCGGAGGCCGTAGCCGACCACGGGCAGGTGGAGGGTGGCCATGGAGTCGAGGAAGCAGGCCGCCAGGCGCCCGAGGCCGCCGTTGCCCAGCCCCGGGTCGTCCTCCTGCTCCTGCAGCTGCTGCCAGTCGAGGCGCTGGCCCGCCATGGCCTCCTCGCATGTGTCGTAGAGGCCGAGGTTGAGGGCGTTGCTGCCCAGCAGCCGCCCGATGAGGAACTCAAGGGAGAAGTAGTAGGCGCGGCGGACCTTGCCGGAGGTGTAGGCGTCCTGCGTCTTCATCCAGCGGTCGGCGATGCGGTCGCGCAGGGCGCGCGCGAAGGCGTAGTAGCGGTCGCGTCCGCTCTCCTTGAGGCCGCTGACGGCCAGCGTGTGCCGCAGATGCCACTCCAGGGCCTCGGCCAGTTCGGCGGGGGTTGCCGCCGGCGCAGTTGTCACTGTCTCGTTCATTTTTCAGCAACCTCCCTAGGCCAGCAGGGCGCCGGCCTCCGCGAAAATCTGCTCCAGGTGCTTCGGCCCCTTCGTGGATTCGGCGTAGATCTTGCAGATGTTCTCGGTGCCGGAGGGGCGCATGGC
>CACZQQ010000355.1 GCA_902783355.1 uncultured bacterium | reverse complement strand
TTTGACGCCCGCGCCGTTGACGGTGCCCAGGAAGGCGGGGTCGTTCTCGAAGAATTCAAGCGTGGCCTCCAGGTCGGGCGCGTTCTCCGACGGGAAGGCGTTCTTGAAGACGGTGGTCGCCATGATGCTCTTCAGCCAGGCGGTGACCTTCGCGTAGGACTTGTCGGAGGCCTTGGCGCTGCCGTAGCCGCCGAGGAAGAGCTCCACTTCCGTGTCGGCGAGGGTGATCTTGGACTTGCCGCGGGCGCTTGACTTCAGCTTGAGGAAGAGGAAGTAGGGGGCGGTGCTGTTGATCTTGTTGCCGCCGAGGCCGTTGATGTCCTTGTAGGCGTTCTTGGCCTTGGCGAGGTCGGTGAAATGGTTGGGGGTGTCGTTGATCTTGAGGCCGACGATGCGCTCGTCCGCCAGATACTGCGCCATCTTCGTGTCGCCCAGCAGGTGCTTGGGATCGTCCCACACCAGTTCGCAGACGGCGCAACCCGGCTTGCCCACGTAGATGAGCATGGGGCGCTTGTTGTCCAGCGCCGCCGCGATGGCCGCCTTGGTCTCGTTCACGTTTTCCGAATGGTGGTACCATTTGAAGGTGTTGTCGGCGGCGCAGAGGCCTGTCAGCAGGAGGAGGGCCAACAGGACGAGGGAGGGGCGGGCAGGCAGGCGTTTTTCAGTCATGGCGTATGGTCTCCGATATGGGCGGTCTTTCGGATTCATTCAGCTCCGGCAGGGGATGGTGCCGTTTATTTCATTCGGGCTTTTCGGGGAGCGGGGCTGCTTCCTTCAGCTTATCCATGTCCAGCAGGTCCGGGAAGAGGGGGCAGCTGAAGTGGAACTTCTCGCCAAGGGCCTCCAGTTTCTCTCCGATGAACTTCTCCTGGGCCTGGTATTTGAGGTCGAGACGGACCTGCGCCTCGGTGGGAAGGTTGTCCAGCTCCTTCTTGGCGTAGAGGATCTGGGCGATGCGGAGGCGGGCGGGTTCGCCGGGCATGGTGGAGGGGACCTCCTCCAGGACGCGGATGAAGCGCAGCGAGGTCGGCGTCTCGATGAGGGCGCTTGTCTCGCCGACGGGCACCGTGAAGGGCTGGTCGAAGTTGGCGGCGGCGATTTCGGCGCGGGTCATGGGCGTGTCGATGAGGCCGCCCTTGCCGGCCTCGCTTCCTTCGGAGTGCTCGCGCGCCAGCTTGGCGAAGCCCGCGTCCGTGTAGAGGTCGGCGTTGTCCGCCAATGCGGCGAAGGCCTGCCGCTCGTCCTCGGCCTGCCGGCCGAAGGCCATCTCCACTTGCTTGATCTGGTTGAAGGCCTGCTGGACATCCTCCTCGGAGACATTGATTTCAGCCAGCTGCCTCTCGCCCCATTTGTAGAGGAGGAAGGAGTCCTCGCGGGTGATTGAGAGCGGGGTCGCCGCCGTCACGGGCAGGGTGTCCAGATACTGGCGGAAGCTGCGGCCCGGATTCTGCTCCTCCCAGCGCTTGGCGAAGCCCTGGCGGTCGTATTCGGTGACGGACAGGTTCTCGCTGCGGGCCTGCCGCAGAAGCAGCTGCTGGCGCACAAGACGGTAGAGGGCCAGCCGGGCCGCCCTCTGCTGGGGCTCCGTCAGCCCGTTCACCTTGGGGACGATGGCGCCGACCATCTCGTTCTGGGCGGGCAGGGCGTGCAGCTTGTCGAGGACGGCCAGAAGCTCGCCCAGGGTGAGGGAGAGCCCGTCCATCTGCAGCGCGGTGTCCGTCGGGGCAAGGGTGACGACTTCGTGGCGGGTGGCCGGCTTGGAGGCGCCGTCGGCCGCGACGGCGGCAGACGCTTCAGGGGCGGCGGGCTCCGGGGCGGCCTTGTCCTTGTCGCAGCCGTTCAGCAGAAGGAGGGCCGCCAGGCCGAAGACACAGAGGCCGCTTATTTTCGTTGTCTTATGTAACATCATGGTTTCCAGTTAGTTAGGGAGTTGCCTGCTCCTGTTGCATGAGCCACTCGGCGGCCTCTTCGCGGTTGGTGACGCCGGAGCGGTTGGTGGCCATGTCGAGGTATTCGGTCGCCAGGGCCGCCAGGCGGGAGTCGCCGGATTCCTGCAGGTCCACCAGAACCGGCACGGAGAACTTGGCGTCGATGCCCACGAGGTTGATGAGGAGGGCCTCGGCGTCCTCGTCGGAGGCGGCCGACTTGACGGCGTTCAGCCACAGCTCGTAGGCGGCGTTCACGTCGAGGCTGTCCTGGATCTCCTCCGAATCCTCGCTGCCTTCGGCCGCGCTCACGATCGAGCCGTCGTCCATGGTGACGCCGATGGTGAGTTCGCCGCTTTCGACGTCGCCGTTGATCTGGACGCCGACCGTGGAGAGGACATGTTGCAGGGCGTTGAAGGCGCCGTCGGCGATCACCTCGTCGGAGTCGTTGAGAAGGGGCAGGAGGGCCATGCCGGCCTTGGGGGTCGCGACCCATGTCAGGGCCTCGATGGCCTCCGCCCGGCGGTGCGTGTCGTTGCAGCTGGCCAGGAAGGCGGCCTGCTCGATGATGGCCGCCGTGTCGTTGGCGTCCATGAACTCGCGCAGGCGGTTGACCTCCTCGTCGGAATCGTCGTCCATGAGGCCGGGGAAGATGTACGTCTTGCGCGCGGGCGCGTTGGCGTCCGCCTCCGGCGAATCCGGCTGGAGGACGACGGACGGCGCGTTGGCGGGCGTGCCGCCGCCCTTCGCGGGGTCGGGCCTCTCCTCGGGGGAGGCATTGCTGCGCGTGCCCAGGTAGACGCTGAACGCCAGAGCCAGGACCAGGGCGATGGAGATGAGGATTTTCTTGTGCGCCATGCTAAAAACAACGGATTTGGTTGTAATTTAACGCCACATTTCTGGTGCGGCGGCGGGAAATGTCATTTTGACGCCTGGAAGGGCAAATAGTTCCCGACATGGGGCGCAATCACAGACGGGCCTTCCAGGCGAAGGGGGGGATTGTGGGCGTGTAGTCGCGCCATGCCTCGTGGTCGAAGAAGACCTTGGCGAGGAAGAGGCCCTGGGCGGGCGCGCTGTCCGCCGCCTGCGAACGGTCCTTCGCTTCCAGCACGCGCCGCGCGTCCTGGACGGTGGCGTAGCCGTAGCCGACGTGGACGAGATAGCCAACAAGGCTCCGTACCATTTTATATAGGAAGCTGTCCCCCACCGCGTTGACGTAGACCATGCCGTCGTCGGCGGGAATGACCTCCAGGCGGCGCAAATTGCGGACCGTGCTGCCGACCTCCTTGCCGGGGTTGACGGCAAAGGAGGCGAAGTCGTGTTCGCCCTGGAAGACGGCGGCGGCCTCCTGCATGGCGGCCACGTCGAGCGCCCTGGGCGTGCGCCAGACGAAGGGCGTGTAGAGCGGGTTCACCTTGAAGCCGGGCGCCAGGCAGTAGGTGTAGGCCTTGCCGCAGTTGCTGAAGCGCGCATGGAAATCCGGCTCGGCGATCCGCGCCGCCTTGACGACGATGTCGTCCGGCAGCCAGCGGTTCAGGCGCCGCTGCAGGTCTGATATCGTAAATTCTTCTGGTAGAACAATATGGAACGAAACTTGCTGGTCAAGGGCGTGGACGCCCGAATCGGTCCGGCTGGAGCCGTAGATGCGCAGGTCGGGCGCGCGCAGCATCCGGCGCAGGCGGTCCAGCAGCTCGCCCTGGACGGTGCGCCTGTCGGGCTGCAGCTGCCACCCGCAGTAGGCGGTGCCGCAGTAGGCGACCGTCAGGTGGCAGCATACAGCCGCAGGCGCAGGCGCGGCGGCTTCCGCGGCGCCTGCCTGCTCTTCTGTCTGTGCGGCTTCCGTCTCCAAGGGGAGGCTACTTGAGGGCGGTTGCGAAGCTGCCGTCCGCCTTGGCGACGGCGCAGGCGGCGGAGACGGGCTTCTCAAAGTCGGAGAAGACGCCGCCCGTGAACATGAACTCGCAGGCCTCCTCGGCGGTGGTCGCGATGAAGTCGCCCTCGCGCTGCGCCTCGCCGGGGCAGTTCCGCTCGTAGGTGCACACGTAGAAGGCCTCGCCCTTCTGGAGGGCGAACTCGCGGACGATGAGGGCGTCCTTGCGGACGATGGCGAGCCATCCCTTCGCGCCGTCGGGCGTCACCACGCCGGTGATGCGCGGGGTGTCCAGCTCGTCGTGCTCATAGTCGAGGGAGAGCATGACGCTGGCCAGGGCGTCCCGCGGCGGCACGCCGGCGGCGATCTTCTCGGTGACGGGGTCGGTCTGGGAGCCGTTGGAGACGATGCACAGGCCGTTGGCGAAGCGCAGGCAGTTGTAGGCGATGTAGGGGTTCTTCTTGATGTCCGCCTCGAAGCCGGGCTTGGGGACGATGGCCACCGAATTGGGCAGCTGGACGGAGATGCGGTTGGGGAAGTGGCGGGAGGAGACGCGGTAGAGCGCGGCCCCGAAGCCGTCCGGGGTGCGGCCGACGGCGACGATGCGTCCGACGTACATGGTTCTAGCTCCTTGTTGTTGGTGGGTGTTGTGGGTCAGCGGATGAGAAGCAGGCGCGCGAGTGTGAGGGCGCCGACGAGGAAGAGGGCCATGCCGCCGCAGAATCCGGCGAGGCATCGCAGGAGGGGGGGCTCCGGCTTGGGAAGCCCCTGTTCGCCGATGGCCTTCTTGAGGCGCTGGTAGCTGCCGTAGCTGGTCAGCAGCGCCGCGAGGTAGCCGATGCCGAACTCCAGGAGAAGCCTGGGCCCCGAGAAGAGGCATTGTGTCGTGAAGTAGAGGATTGCCAGCACCAGAAGCAGGCCCAGAAGCACCTCGTTGCAGGGGAAGCGGAGGGCTTCGGGGGGCGCCTTCTCCGTTGCGGCGACGGCCTTCTGCAGGAGGCGCGCCTTGCGGCGGTCGCAGGCGGCCATGGCGGCGCCGCCGGCGGCGAGGCAGAGAATGGCGATGGCGAGTGTCAAGGGGCTCCTGCGGGCTGCCGCTACTCCCAGCCTTCGAGGGCGTTGCCCTTGAAGGCCTCGGGCTCGGCGAGGCCTCCCTTGTGGTGGCGCGAGATGAGACGGCGCGTGGTCTCCTCGTCCTCCGGCGGCAGGGCGTCCAGGCGGCTCCGCAGCAGGCTGACGAGGGCCTCCGTGCCCTCGCGCAGTTCGGCGCAGCACTCCACGATGTCGGTGCCGGCGGGTTCCGAGGCCTTCAGCGCGGCCAGGTTCTCCGCGCTTTCCGGCAGGTCCATCTTGTTGGCTACGATGATGTAGGGCCTGGCGGACATGCCCGGCTCGTATTGGTCGAGCTCCTCGCGGAGGATCCGCAGGTCGTCGATGGGGGAGCGCCCGTCCACGCCGCCCATGTCGAGCACGTAGCAGAACATGCGGCAGCGTTCGATGTGGCGGAGGAACTCCTCGCCCAGGCCGCAGTTCTCGTGGGCGCCTTCGACGAGGCCGGGGATGTCGGCCAGCGTGAAGCGCCGGTAGTCGTCCGTCTCGACGATGCCGACGTTGGGGAAGAGGGTGGTGAAGGGATAGGGGGCGGTCTTGGGATGGGCGTTGGAGACGGCGCCGATGAGGGTGGACTTGCCGGCGTTGGGGAAGCCCACGAGCCCCACGTCCGCGATGGTCTTGAGCTCCAGCTCGAGGGTCCGCTCTTCGCCGGGCAGGCCTGGCTGGCAGATGCGTGGCGCCCTGTTGACGGGCGTCACGAAGTGCAGGTTGCCGAGGCCGCCCTTGCCGCCGCGCGCCACGATGCACTCCTGCCCGTCCTCGCGCAGGTCGCAGACGAGCTGGTCGGTCTCCTTGTCGAAGACCAGCGTGCCCATGGGGACCTTGATGCGGCAGTCGGCGCCGCGGCGGCCCGTCATCTGCTGGCCGCTTCCGTCCACGCCGTGCTCCGCCTTCCAGTTGGTCTGGAAGTGGAGGTCGACGAGGCTGGATTCGCCGTGGGAGGCCACGAGCACCACGTCGCCGCCGCGCCCGCCGTCGCCGCCGTCGGGGCCGCCTTTCGGGACGAATTTCTTGCGGAGGAAGCTCATGCTGCCCTTGCCGCCGTGGCCGGCCTGCACAAAGATGGTCGTCTTGTCAATAAACATGGGAATACCTCTGATTGGGAATTGGACTGCGACATAATATAACATTAGTCGCGGAAGCCCGTCCGTTTTTGCAAAAGCAAATATATTAACGTCGTTGCGCCGCCTTTGGTGTCTTGCGGAAGGGGCGCGTCCAAAAGACCATTCCCAACAAAGTGGAGGAAGAACCATGACGAAGGAAAAAGAGAAAGAGAACAAGGCGGCCGAGGCGGTGGCGGTGGCCGCCCCCGAGAAGCAGCGCGAACTGGTCCTGAATCCGGCGACCGCCGAGCAGCAGGGCACCGTTCAGGTCACCAGCAACGTGATCGCCCAGATCGTCAAGAAGAACGTGCTTCAGGTGGAAGGCGT
>CACZQQ010000354.1 GCA_902783355.1 uncultured bacterium | reverse complement strand
GTCATCGTGGAGCCGGACCGGCAGGGGCGCCGCACGGGGCGCAGGGCGCCGCAGCTCTCCTTCGCGCCCGACCACTTCTGGTGCGTGGGCATCGACTTCCAGGAGGAGTGCACGCTGGGGGTCGTGATGGACATGGCGGGCGAGGTGAAGCACACGGCGGAGCGCCCCAGCGGCGGCCGCGACACGGCGGAGGCCTGCTGGGCGGACATCCACGCGGTCGTCGACCGCCTGCGGTCGCTGTGCGGCGACGACTGGGCGCGCGTGCGCGGCATCGGCTTCGCCGACCCCGGCCTCGTGGACAGGACGCACGGCGTCTCGCTGCGGGCGGTCAACCTGCCCGGATGGCGCGAAATCCCTTCCCAGCAGACACTTGAGGAGCGCCACGGCCTGAAGGCGCGCATCTGGCCCGAATGCGCCGTCCATACTTATATGGAATATGTGCAGCGGCAGGAGGTCATCGGCGGCGGCAGCCTCTTCTACATGGGGCTCGGCACAGGCGTCGGCGGCGGCTTCATCCGCGACGGCGAATGCTTCTACGGCGACAGCAACCTCGCCATGGAGATCGGCCACGTGGTGGTCAACCCGGACGGGCCGATGTGCCAGTGCGGCAACCGCGGCTGCCTGGAGGCCTACGCCGGCAAGAACGGCATCCGCCGCCGTATCGAGGAGACACTCAGCAGCGGCGTGAACACGCTCCTCACGCTGGAGGACTTCTCGCTGGCGCGCTTCGCGGAGGCCGTGCGGCGCGACAAGGCGGCGCTGCTCATCGCCACCGAGGCCGCCGAATACGTGGGGCGCGCCCTCTCCACGCTCGTGACGCTCCTGAACCCCAGCTGGGTCGTCCTTGGCAACGAGCTGACCGCATTGGGCGACCTGCTGCTGGACGCCGTGCGCCGCAGCCTCGCCAGCAACTGCTTCCCGCGCGCCCTGCAGGGCCTCCACCTGGAGATCTCGACCCTGCCGCGCACCGACGCCGCCCGCGGCGCCGCCCTCATGCTCCGCAACACCCTCCTCCGCGAGGAGTTCGCCGTCTGAAAGAAAACCGCAATAGAAGGAAAAAATCCATCCATGCGAACCGACTGGAACAACCTGAAGGCGCCCCTGCAGCGCGCCATGGACGCCGCCGTCGCCTGCGGCGAGGAGCACTCCTGCCAGCTGGCCGTCTACCATCGCGGCCAGCTCGTCGTCAGCCTCTGTGCCGGCGGCGCGACGCCGAAGTCGCTCTTCCCTGTCTTCTCCTGCAGCAAGTCCGTGACGGCCACCGTGGTGGCGCGCCTCGTCCAGAAAGGTGTCCTTGATTATAATATGTATGTACGCGACCTCTGGCCGGAGTTCGCCTGCAACGGCAAGGAGGAGATGCAGTTGTGGCACTTCATGTCGCACCGCGCCGCCCTCGCCGCGCCGCCTGTCGACAGCGTCTCGGAGGAGATGGCGGACTGGGGGAGGATGTGCGCCCTCATGGCGGCCGCCACGCCCTCCGAACCCATTGGCGGGCGGCAGATCTACCACGGCATCACCTACGCATGGCTGGCGGGCGAGATGGTCCGCCGCGCCACGGGCAAGCCCTTCCCGCAGGTGCTCCATGAAGAAGTCCTTGAACCCCTAGGACTTGATGGCGACATCGTCTATGGCGCGACCGACGAGGCGGAGACGCGCTACGTCCCCGTGGACGCCACCGCCTTCGCCAGCGGCGCCGACTGGTGCTCGCGCACCATGAACAACCCCGTCCTGCGCCGCGCGTGCATCCCCTCCTTCACGGGCCTCATGACCGCCGAGGCGCTGGCCCGCCACTATGCCGCCCTCGTCGGCGAAGTGGACGGCGTGCGTCTCCTCAAGCCGGAGGTCCTTGAAAAGGCGACGGCGCTGTGCCGCAGCCCGGAGGACCCCATCGCCTCGCCGCCGCAGTGGGACAAGTTCGGCATGGGCTATGCGCTGATGGGGCCGCCGGAGGAGTGGGGCGCGCTCTTCGGCCAGGGCGGCGCCTGCGGTTCGGAGGGCATGGCCTTCAAGCACGGGCAGGTCGCCATCGCCTTCACGAAGAACAAGTCCCTCCCCTGCCATCCGCACCACAAGATCCGCGACACCCTCTCCGACATCCTTGAAATCCCGCACAGGCTATGGTGAAGACAGCCTCCTGAAAGCCATCCCCCAATCGCAGGGCCCCAATGAAAGGAATCGTTCTGGCCGGCGGCGCGGGCACGCGCCTCCATCCGACGACGCTCGGCGTCTCAAAGCAGCTCCTCGGCGTCTACGACAAGCCGATGATCTACTATCCAATCTCCGTGCTGATGCTGGCGGGCATCCGTGAGATGCTCGTCATCACGACACCGGAGGACCAGGCCAGCTTCCAGCGCCTGCTGGGGGACGGGGCGCAGTTCGGCGTGTCCTTCTCCTACGCCGTCCAGCCACGCCCCGAGGGGATCGCGCAGGCCCTTCTCATCGGCGAGAAGTTCATCGGGAAGGACAACGTGGCGCTTGTGCTGGGCGACAACATCTTCTACGGCGCGAAGCTGGGCGACATGTGCCGCGCCGCCGCGCAGGAGCCCCGCGGGGCCACCATCTTCGCCTACTACGTCAGCGATCCGGAACGCTTCGGCGTCGTCGAGTTCGACGCGGACGGCAGGGCGCTCTCCATCGAGGAGAAGCCGGCCCAGCCCAAGTCCAGTTACGCCGTGACGGGACTCTATTTCTACGACAACGACGCGGTGGAGATCGCCAAGGGGATCCGCCCGTCGGCGCGCGGCGAGCTGGAGATCACCAGCGTGAACAACGCCTACCTCCGGCGCGGCGACCTGCGCGTGCGGCGCCTCGGCCGCGGCTACGCATGGCTCGACACCGGCACCCACGACGCCATGCTCGATGCCGCCAACTTCATCCGAACCATCGAGATACGGCAAGGGCTCCAGGTTGCCTGCCTCCAGGAGATCGCCCTGGAGAACGGCTGGCTGACCAAGGCCCAGGTCCTGGAAGGCGCGAAGGAGCTGCTCAGGACAGGCTACGGACAGTATCTCAAGAAGCTCTGCGAGGACTGAAAGCATGATCAACGTCGTCAAGACCGACCTGGCGGGCCTCGTCGTCATCGAGCCGCCCTTCTTCGCGGACCGCCGCGGCTACTTCTCCGAAACCTGGCGGCGGGACGCCTATGCGGCGGCGGGCATCGACTGCGACTTCGTGCAGGACAACGAATCGAAGTCGCGCCACGGCGTCCTGCGCGGACTCCACTGGCAGGCGGCGCCCCACACGCAGGCGAAACTGGTGCGCGTCGTCAGCGGCCGCGTCCTCGACGTGACGGTGGACATCCGCAAGGGCTCGCCCACCTTCGGACGCCACGTCGCCGTGGAGCTTTCCGATGAAAACCACCGCCAGCTCTTCATCCCCCGCGGCTTCGCCCACGGCTTCGCCGTCCTGAGCCCCGAGGCGGTCTTCGCCTACAAGTGCGACAGCCTCTACTGCCCCGCCGCTGAACGCGGCATGCGGCTCGACGACCCCGCGCTGAACATCGACTGGCAGCTCCCACGCGAACAGTGGATTCTCTCCGAAAAGGACATGCGCCTGCCACTCTTTAAAGATATAACTCCTTGGGAATAAACAGAATGCGTATTGTCATCACAGGCGGGATGGGCATGCTGGGGCGGACACTCCAGAAGGTATTGTCCAACCACGACATCGTCGTCGCCGACCTGCCCGAATGGGATGTCACGGACGCGGCGGGCTTCGACGCCGACCTGAAGGCCGCCCGCGCGGATGCAGTCATCCACTGCGCCGCCATGACCGCTGTCGACAAATGCGAGACGGAGGCCGCTCTGGCGTACAGGCTGAACGCGGTGGGCAGCATGAACGTGGCCGCGGCCTGCCACCGCAACGGCGTGCGCCTCATCGCCATCTCCACGGACTACGTCTTCGGCGGCGAACTGGACCGCCCCTACCACGAGTTTGACATTGCAGGCGGCGCCCACACGGTCTACGGCGCCAGCAAGTTCGCCGGCGAGGAGCTGATACGCCGCCACTGCCCCGACCATCTCATCGCCCGCATCTCATGGCTCTACGGCGCCGGCGGCCCCAGCTTCGTCCACACCGTGATGAAACTGGCCGACGGGACGCGCCCCGTCCTGAAAGTGGTGGACGACCAGCACGGGAACCCCACCTCGGCGGCGGCCGTGGCGCGCCAGCTGGCCGTCTTTCTGGCGCATCCGGAACTTGTCGGCACCTTCCACTGCACATGCGAGGGAGAGGCGACATGGGCCGAATTCGCGGCGGAGGCATTCCGGCTGGCGGGCAGGACGCAGGCCATCCAGCCCTGCACGACGGCGGAGTTCCCCCGCCCCGCCCCGCGCCCCCTGAACTCGCGGCTGGAGAAACGCATGCTGCGCCTCTGCGGCCTCGCCCTCGCCCTCCGCAGGAGGGGCTTCGTTGGTCACGGGAGAGGCGTTCTCTTCGGGGGTGGCGGCAGGCGCTGT
>CACZQQ010000353.1 GCA_902783355.1 uncultured bacterium | reverse complement strand
CGCGGCTGAAGAGGCCGCAGAACTCCAGCGAGTCGGCGGAGGCCTGCGCCAGTTCGCGGTCGAACTGGCACCAGTAGTTGTTGAGGGTGGCGAAGCGGTGGCCGTTCCCCTGGTCGGGGAAGAGCTTCTCGACCCAGCCGTAGGGCATGAGGGGGATCCATCCGATGGCGAAGGAGCCGCGCTCGGCCGCGTCCTCCATGTCCGTCCCCTGGTAGCGCGTGCGCATGTCCGTGAAGGGCAGCACGGCGATGGAGGTCTCGCTGGGCAGGGGGGTGTAGCGTGGGACGGAGCCCGGCAGGATGGCGTAGTTGAAGTTGGCGGTGCTGGCGCACGAGGCCAGCAGGAGCATGGCCGCGATCGGCAGCAGCGTCCTCAATGGCAGACGATTCTTGGACATGGATGGGTCTCCTGAAGCAAAAGGGGAGTACATTTGCCTTAATATAGACCCTGCGCGGAAATATGCAGCACACCTCTTTCACAACTCCCTCGCTGAAGGCGATTGGAACATGAGCCAGGTGGGACTTGTGAGACGACTGGGCCAGGGGCCTTGCCCCATCTGCCCCAACTGTCTCACCTTCGTCGCCTTCAGCATCAGACCACATCCGGGACATCTGGATTATCTTATGGCAATTCCCAGATTGCAAGAGAAGACATGAAGACAGTTTCCCCAGAAAAGCCGTTGCTGCTGGCACCCGCCGGCGAATGGGCGTCGCTGTCGGCGGCCATCGCCGCCGGCGCGGACGCCGTCTATTTCGGCGTGGGCACGCTCAACATGCGTTCCCATGCGACCGTCAACTTCATGGCGGCGGATCTGCCGCAGGTGGTGGCGCGCTGCCATGCGGCGGGCGTCAAGGCGTGGCTGACCGCCAATATCATCGTGCATGATACAGAACTCCTTGCAATGCAACAACTTATGGATTTGGCGGCATCTACGGGCGTGGATGCGGTCATCGCGGCCGACCCCGCCGTGCTGACGATGGCGCGCCAGCGGAGTCTGCCCGTCCACCTGTCGGTCCAGGCCAACGTCTGCAACATCGAGGCCTTGCGCTTCTATATTCCTTATATAGATGTGGCGGTGGCGGCGCGCGAACTGACGCTGCCGCAACTGCGCGAACTGGCGGACGCCATCCGCCGCGAGGACCTGCGCGGGCCCTCGGGAGAGCTGTTGCGCCTGGAGGCCTTCGCGCACGGGGCGCTGTGCATCGGCATCTCGGGGCGCTGCGGCATGAGCCTCTGCGAGTACAACACGAGCTCCAACCGCGGCCGCTGCTATCAGCCGTGCCGCCGCGCCTACATCGTCCGCGACGCGGAGACGGGCGCCGAACTGAAGCTTGACAACCAGTACATCATGTCTCCCAGCGACTTGTGCACAATCGGACGGCTGGGCGAACTTGTGGACGCAGGCGTCGGCGTCCTGAAGCTGGAGGGGCGCGGCCGTTCGGCGGACTATGTGGCGACCGTGACGCGCTGCTACCGCGAGGCGCTGGACATGCATCTGCGCGGCGAGAAGCCGACGGCGGCGCGGCTGGCCGCCTGGAAGAGGGCGCTCGCGGGCGTCTTCAACCGCGGCTTCTGGGAGGGCGGCTACTACTTCGGCGAGCCGACGGGCGGCTGGGCGTGCGCGCAGGACAGCCAGGCCACGCGCCGCAAGGAGTTCGTCGGCGTCGTCGAAGACTACTACGCCCGCAGCGCCGTCGCGCAAATCCGCCTCCAGGCCGGGCGGCTGGCCGTCGGTGAGACCGTGCTTGTGACGGGGCCGACCACGGGCGCGGTGGAGATGGCCGTCACGGAATTGCGGGCGGACGAGGCGCCCGCGCAGACGGCGGCCGCCGGCCAGGTGGCCACCTTCCCGTGCGCCGCCAGAATCCGCCGCAACGACAAGGTCTATGTGGTCCGCCCGCGGAACCCGGCGTGACAGCCCGTGTCAAAACAGATGTGCTTTTTCGACATCGTCCCGTTCACCCAAGGAGAGACACCATGAAGAATGCCCTGATGCTTGCGCTGTGCGGCGCCCTGGCCCTGTCGGCCGCGGAGGAGACCATCCGCCCGCTGCACTATCTGTCCACCGACAAGCCCTACTACCGCCCCGGCGAGACGGTCTACATCCGCGACGTGGTGCTCGACGGCCTCAGCAACTGCCCGCTGAAGGAGAGCGGACTCTATAGATACGATCTGGTCATAGAGGGGCCGAAGGGCGACGAGGTCGCGCGGCGGCCTGCGCAGCTGCGCTCCTCCTCCGCCGGCCTCTCGTGGAGCGTTCCGAAGGACGCCGCCGGCGGCGTCTACACAGTCAAGGCGAAGTGCGATGACGGCGGCGCGCCGGCGGAGCGCAAGTTCGAGGTGCTCTCCTACCGCGTGCCGCGCATCAAGAGCCAGATCGAGTTCCTGCGCCGCGGCTATCTGCCCGGCGAGACCTGCGCCGCCGTCATCACGATGGAGCGCGCCGAGGGCGGCATCCCCACGGGCGCGGTGGTCACCGCCATGGCCATGGTGGACGGAGAGGTCGTCTACGAGAGCGAGCCGCTGCCGTTGACGGAGGGCACCGCCCGCGCCGAATTCGCCCTCCCGAAGGAAATCGCCGAGGGTGACGGCGTGCTCTCCTTCTCCATCCGCGACGGCGGCGTCGTCGAAGGCGCCTCCAAGAGCATTCCCATCCTTGTGGACAACTACACGGTCGACTTCTATCCCGAGGGCGGCGACCTCATCGCGGGCGCGCCCAACCGCCTCTACGTCGAGGCCGTCCAGCGCAACGGCAAGGGCGCCGACATCGCCGGCAAGATCGTCCGCAAGGCGGACGGGCAGGCGGTGGCGGAGTTCGCCACCGTGCTGGACGGGCGCGGCCATGTGACCGTGACGCCCGCCGAAGGCGAGGAGCTGGCGCTCGTGGTCGTCAATGCCGCGACGGGCGCGACGCGCGAGTTCCCCCTGCCGAAGGCCGTCTCCGGCGTCGGCTTCACCGTCGCGGACGATGTGCCGCCCGCCGCCGGGGAGCCGTTGAAATTCAAGCTGTTGCGCACGCCGGGGAGCAAGCTGGCTCCCGCCTACGCCGTCCTCTTGAAGCGTGACAAGGAGCTCGACAAGGTGAAACTGGCGGCGGATGCGACGGAGTTCTCCCTGAAGCCGGGCGCCTACGAGGGCGTGCTGACCGTCACGCTTTACAGCGCCGACCGCCCCTTGGCGGAGCGCCTCGTCTTCGCGCGGCCAGCCTCGCAGCTGTCCATCGAAGTCGAGCCGCTGGAGGAGAGCGCGACCGTGCCTGGCGGCAAGGTGCGCCTGCGCGTCACCACGAAGGACGGCAACGGCAAGCCCGTCGGCGCGACCGTCGGCCTGACCGTCACGGACGAGTCCGTGCTCAAGATGGTGGACAGGCGCGAGTGGGCGCCGCGCCTGCGCGAGATGGTCTATCTGGAGGGCGAAGTCCGCTCCTTCGCGGACGCCGACAGGTACTTCGGCGACGCGGAGAACGGCTGGCGCTACATCGACCTGCTGCTGGGCACGCAGGGGTGGCGCCGCTTCGTGCCGCAGCGCCGCGCCGAAATCGAGGCGCTCTACCCCGAACTGCTGAAGCGCATTCTCGCGCCCGCCGTCAAGCTGCATCCCGAGGTTCTCTACAAGACCACCGCCGCCGGCGGTGCCCGCCGCAACCTGGTCAGGTTTGCCATGCGGGATGAGGCCGTGGCCGGCGATGCCGTCGGCTTCGACATGGAAGACGGCATGGCGGTCGCGGAGGAGGAGGTTTTGGAGGCTAACATGGTCGTGATGGCGGCCCCCATGGCGGCCGCTGCCGCACCGAAGGAGGACGCCATGTTGAATGTGGAGGCCCCTGCGGCTGTGGAGGCAGGCGGCGCTCTGGCGGATGTGGCGGATGCGGATGCGGATGCCAAGCCGGTGGAGGCCGCGCGGGAACTGCCCGCCCCGGTCATTGCCAGGCAGAAGGCGCGCGTGCGTCCGCGTCCGGAACAGGTGGCGTGGGTGCGCGAATACGCCCACAAGGCCGCAGCCGACCGCAAGCCCGGTGACCGCAAGGACTTCACGGAGACCGTCTATTGGAGCGCCGGCCTCGACACCGACCCCAAGACCGG